>CAMFDH010000070.1 GCA_945949035.1 uncultured Actinomyces sp. | reverse complement strand
GAGCCCTTGTCTGGGGGCCTCGACCTCCCCTTACCCGGCACAGGCATCACATCTTCCCGAATCGTTCCAGCAGGTACTGATGAGTGATCATCTCGTGCTCTGCATCGTAGAGTGCATGATGCACGGTCTCGAAGGGCTGGCAAGGAAGATCTCCATCGGCAAGGCCGCGAAGCCGGGCCTCGTGCTTCCACCGGGCCATGTCGTCGGCGAAAAGCGGGACGTGCGCTCCGAACAGGCCCCAGTCGTTGTTGGCCAGGACGGTGTGCAGACGAACCATGTCCTGAGATCCACAGTTGACGATGACTCGAATGTCCTCCTTCGCGTCTCCACTGGGGCAGGCATTCCGCAGGAAGGAGTCGACCTCCTTGCCGATGGTGCGAAAGTCCCTCACCTCCGAAGAGGTCTGACGAAGGCGGCGGAGGCTCTGGTGGGGAATGTGCGGCTCCAGGACATGCTCGGTCATCCACGGGCCGACCTCGGGGTCGTTCGCGATGCCCGAGATGTCCATGTCGTTGTTCACCGCGTAGTACGAGGCGTCCTTGGTCACCAAGGCGATGGAGACCAGGCCGCGAGGCGTGAAGTCCTTACGGTTGAATTCAGTGTCCAGGTACAGGTATTCCATGACGCTTTCCTTTTCTGTAAGTGCGACGACGGCGACGCTTGTTCCAGACAGGCGCCGCCGTCGACCTTCATCGATTCACTCTTGCACCGTTGAGGCGACTTTGCTTCAGGCTTTCTTCTCGCTCCGGAACCAGGAGTCCAGCTCGTCATCGTCCGCGTTGTCGAAAGCGGCGTTGAAGTTCACATAGCTGTTGCCCTCTCGGGCCTCCGCAAACCGGCTCCAGCAGGGGGAGCACAGCGGAATGGGGACCTTCCCCCACTCGGGCTTGGCGTCGAACACCACCCGTTTCTGCTGACAGTGACGGCATGCCTCCTCGCCGGGGTGACGCTTCACTCGCAAGCCCTCCTCAGATGTTGTTGATTCCGTGGATCTGCACACAGGCCGGACAGTTCCGGTTCGGGTACCTCCTGTGCTCTTCGGCGGCGTGCTGGGTCTTGAAGACCCCGGCGATCTCGTTCTCCAGCTCGGGGTCCGGCTGGTTGCACTGTTCGGCAACCCACTGCCGGTACGCGTCGGCAGATGCGAAGCCGTCCTTTCTAGCCTGCTCCTCGTCCATGATGTCGGCACAGGACGGGCACATGTCGTGACGGCTCTCGTCGTGATCGCCGTCGGCGTGGTCCTGCTGCAGCTCCTTCAAGTGGGAGCCCGGCTCGTACGCCACTACTGGCACTTCCTTCCTGATCGGTAGCACCGGGGGCACTCGAAGTGCGGCTCATCCTCGTGGTCCAACGCCTCATGAGCCGTCAGAAGCATGCGCTCCCGGGCATCCGGCCCCTTGGGGAGCGGATTGAGCCGCGCCTGCTCGTTGAGATGGGCGTTGTACTCCTCCCAGGAGGCGAAGCCCTCCTCGTGCGCCATGTCCTCCCGACGGAGCCTGTCGCACGGATTGCAGTACTTGTGACGAGTCTCGTCATGGTCTCCGGCGGCGTGCTCCGCCTCCAGCTCCTTCAGGTAGGAGCCTGTTTCGTACGCCATCAGAGGACCGCCTTCTTCAGCTTGTCGACGGGCTTGCGCCGGTCGATCCAGGACAGGCTTCCCCGGTTCAACTGGCGCCGAGGCCGGGTGACGGAGACGTAGTGCAGCATGGCGTTGTGGCGGCCGATCGGACCGGGTTCTGGACGAGAGATACCCATGGGGTCCTCGACGTCCTCCGGCTCCTTGAAGTCGTCGCCGATCTCGACGTTCATCCACTCCCGGCCCTTGGACTTGTGCGCAGTGGAGATCACTACGTCCGGACTGACGAAGGTCCTCCGCTGGTACTTGGCCTCCTGAGGAGTCTCGGCCACGAGACGGTTGCACGCCTTGAGGACCCCGGAGACCTTGTGGGTGTTGATGAGCTGCACCAGCGCCTTGAGGTCGCCCCCGCCCGGCTCCTGCGTGAAGGCCATGAGGTCACCCCAGTCGGTAAAGGCACTCAGTTCGGGGTGGGTGGTCTTCTTTCCCTCCATCAGGTCCCCCGCAGCCCTCGCCAGAGTGACCAGGGCCTGCGTACCGCCGACGATGGCGACCTTCTTGCCGCTCTCCATCTCCTCGATGGCGCGCTCCATGACGGCCGCGTTACTCCGGCAGAGAACCGCATCGACGCTCTGAAGAGGCCGATCGGTGACAATGGAGTCCATCTGTTCGTTGCCGGTGACGCGGATCGGCGTCTGGGTGTGCTCCAGCCACTTGTTGGCCTCTTCGGCGATGCGCTCACCGAAGCGGAAACTCTTGGACAGGGGAAGGCGCTTACCGCCGAACTCCCCCATGATGTCGGAGGCGCCGCGCCAACTATAGAGTTGCTGCGCAGGGTCGCCTACTGCAATGAGCTGACTGTTGACCTGCGCCTTGAGCAGGTGAAGGGTGGCCCAGTTGGAGTCCTGCGCCTCGTCGATGATGACCGTGTCGTAGCCCAGGTCTGGCGGACTCATGACCATGAGCTTGAAGGCGTAGTCGAAGGTGAAGCGGTGCTTGCTGTCGACCTTGATGGCGTCGACCCAGATCTTCCGCGCCCACGCGGCGACCTCGGATCGGATGAGGTCTTCCTGAAGCATTTCCAGTCCGGCCGGGGCGGGCGGGGTGTGCTTCTCGCTGATCCGGATGTCGGCGGAGTAGCAGAACTTCTGGATGGTCTCCAGGGCCATGGAGGCTACGCTGATCGGGCTGATCACGATGCTTCCACCGAGCTGGATGGGCTGGGTGAGTCCGACGAGGGCGGCGGTGTCCTTGGCCCGGACGCGCGGGGATCCGGGGCGCATTCGGTCCTGGTACTCGGGGTAGCGGTTCCAGGCGAGAGCGGAGGTTGTGGAGACCTTGACGCCTCGGGGGAAGGACTTCTTGGCGTCGGCGGCGGCGCTGGAGTTGTAGACGAGGTAGAGACCGCGCCCTTCGAGTACCTTGCACATCTCGCGTGCGGTGCTGGTCTTGCCGGATCCGGCGACGGCGTCCATGACGAAGGTTTCGCCGTTGGCGGCGCACTCTTTGGCGTACTGCTGCTCGTCTGTCAGCTTGAAGTCACTCATGCTCTTGCTCCTCTGCTTCTGTGGGTGGTTCGTTTTCGTCGAGTTCCGCCATGCCGAGTCCGGCCATGTGTTGGTATCCCTGGACGTAGTCATGCGGTTCGTAGCCGAAGATGTTTGGAAGTTTGTCGAGGTCTCCGGGTGTCCAGCGGTATTCGGTTAGCTTTCGGCGAATGTATTTAGGGGAGATGTGTAGCTCTTGCGCAAGGAGTTTGGAGGTCACCTGGTTTCGGATCATCAGATACCTGACCGATGAGGTGATGAGTTCTTCCACTTTTTTTGGCTCTTTGGTGAGCCATCCTTGGTGGCGCATGATCGCGATGACGTCGTCTGGGTGCACGCTGGAGCCATTTCCTGATAGGGGTCAGCGCCCGAAAGTATCATGAAATGGCTCCAACATGTCAACAGGTGGGGCGGCCGTTCCACAAAATAATCCGGCTTGCCCCCTACAGGCCCAGGTCCGACCGGATCGCGCTTACGCTCGGGGGTGGTCCGGCCTTCTTGTTCCTCGCGTACAGAGGGGTGGAGGAGTTAGGTGACAGAGCCGACCAGCGGCTGCTCAGGTATGCGCTGAGCGGGCCTTGCTTGCCGCAGATCGATACCTCCACCTCACCGATCCCCTTAACCCTTGCTTCCTGAATGAGGGGTTTGAGCTGGGCCCGGTCCTTGACCAGGTAGGCTTCTTCTGCCAGCTCCTGGGCTCGCGGATCAGTCGGGCTGTCGCCTTCCGAGGTGGCATGCGTGACCTGGGGGCTGGCCTCGCCCTGCGGCTGTTCTGAGATGGACTCTGAGGCAGAAACCTGCCAGGAGCGGATCACCTCGCGGGCGGCAGTTCCGCCCATCTGGATGTACGCCTCCATCATCTCGGCCACGTCGACGAACGTATAAGGGTTGTTCGTCCCCATCTTCGTGAAGCAGATGGACGTGGCCTTAGCGGCAATGGCTCGCACTTCCTGCTCGTTCATCCTCACCACTTCCCTTCGGGGGTCTTCAGGTGGATCTCGGGTCCGCAGTCGCAGGAGCCGCCGTAGCAGTGGTAGCCGCCACATTCGGTCATCTCGTTCAGGACGATGCTCTGCGGGGACATGGAGATGCACTCGATGAAGTCGTTGAACATGAACCACGGGGACTTCCCGCAGACGGTGTGCTTGATCTCGACGCTCCCGCAGTCGATGGACAGGGTGTAGTCGTCCCCCTTCCGCTCCTTGCAGTTGCAGGTGGCTCGGGTCTGGGCCTGTTCCATCTCGCGGCTCAGGTGCTCAGCGGCTTCATCCTCGTCAGGGCTCACGGTGTGCCAGGTCATCTCGGGAAGGGGCTGCACCTCGGTGAGCCGCATGACGCTGATCCGCCGACTCCGCGTGTAAACCCGGACGGTGTCGCCCCAGAAGGCGACGACGTGGTTCGGGCGTTCCCCGATACGTAGGCCCACGATGGTGTTCCTGCCGCCTCGGTACTCGGTGTACGGCTTGACGAAGACATCGTTCTCGTCGAAGACGTCCACCACGTAGTCGACCGAGTCCTCGGTGACGAGGTAGTCGTAGTACTCCGGGTTCTCCTGGCCCGTTGCGGCTTTCCGTACGGTGGGCTTCTCAGGCTTCGGGAAGGCGTTCCAGGTCTTCACGGGCACACCCACTTCCCCAAGGGGGCAGCGAGCCGCACTCCCCGTCGGTCCTCTTCACTGATGAAGCACTTGTCGCACAGGAAGTGATCGTTGTTCGGGTTGTAGGTTCCTTCGTTCTTACGGACCCACTCCTTCGGAGATTCCCCTTCCATGCGGGCGTAGGCGGTCACGGAGGCGATGTTCGACGCCTCCTGTCGGCAGCCGGGGCAGTACGGACCGACGTGCTGACACAAGGTGTCGTCGTGGGGAGCGTTCGGGTCCGCGTCCGGGTTCTGATAATGCGGGATAGTCACTTCTTCATCTCCTTACGTGTTCTGGTCTAGGGCGTACTGGCGAAGTGCTTGGCGTTCACTTCGACTCGCCTCCCTTGACCTCATCGGTGGCGTGGGCCGGACAGGCGGCCAGTTCGGCGCGAAGATTCTCAGCCCGGCCCAGGGCCTCCTCGCGGGCGAACCGAAGCTGCTGTTCCATCTCGGTGCACTGGTGTCGCGCCTCGTCTCGCTCAGCGCGGAGGCGTTCCACCTGAGCAAGCTGTTCAATCACAGGGCACGGCCACTCGTACCGGTCGGGGCGCCAAAACGGGCCGTCTCCGTCCTCGGCCTCGCACTCACAGCAGACCGAACCGAGACGCTGACTGCGGCACAGGTACTCGCCGCCCATCTCGGACTCGGGGTGGTCGTCCTCGTAGCCGTCACCGTCGGGATCGCATCCGCAGTCCTCAGCACGACGGAAAATGTCCTGACGGGTGTGGTCGGCGAAGTTCCCCCGCGCATCAAGAGCCTGCCGGTCGCTTTCCAGCTCGTTCATGAGCGCCTTGGCGAACCGGTCGACAACGGCCATGATTTTGGCCATGTGACCATCGCAGTAGTTGCACCCCTGGTCCCATGAAGTGCTCGGCCCCTGGTGGGCCCCGCAGAGCTGTCGCAGTTCCCGGCGCACCTCGTCACGAGCGCTCACTTCAGCTCACCTGCCTCATGGGCCAGGAGGCGGAACTTCTCCAGCGAACGGAAGTCATCTTCGGTGAATCCCTCTCCGCTGACCATGTGGTTGAAGGTGTGGTCGAGGGCGAAAGCGAGGAACTTCCAGTCCTCTTCCGTCAGCCCTTCCGAGAGTGCGCACCCCGGGCAGTCGTCCGTGTGCTCCGGGTCTTCGGAGTCGTCTGCGACGACATGGGTCTGGGGGTCCTGGCCGTCGAGAGCTTCGTTGATCAGGTTTTCCAGGTCCCAGGTGTTGTTGGTGTTCTGGGCCTTCCGGGCCGCCCGCTGTACGCGTTCGGCGTACTGACGGTATTGGCCGGTGGCCTTGAGGGTGCCCTGAAGGTCCGTGCGCAGCCGAGTGATCACTTCTCGCATGTCGGTGAGCTGCTTCTGGTCTTCCTTGTGCCAGAGCAGCAGTTCTTCGCGGGTCAGGTTCTGGGAGTTCATCGCGTTGCCTTCTGCTTGAACCCGCCCCGGGCGACGGCCCGACGGACGGCATTGGCATGGCTCCCCCAGTAGGCTTGGTCGTCCTCGTGAAGCTTTTCCCAGGGGGTGGTGTCCTTGTGTCGGGAGAAGCGGTTGTAGAGCCAGGCGCCCAGGGTGTCGCCCTCGGAAGACTCCGGCACTTGGAGTCCGGATGTCCCCTGAAGGTATTCGGCGAGGTCGGACGGGTGCTTCAAGAACGGCTCGCCCTGGAAGGCGCTCTCGACGATCTCGCCGGAGGTTCGCATCACGGCCTGGACGGCTACGGCGTAGTGGCGCCGGAGAACGTCGCGTCGGGCTTCGGTGATGTGGGTCCAGCGATGGCCGTCGGATCGGGCGAGGGCTTCGGTGAAGCGGTCGGCCACTTCCTTCTGTGCGTTGATCATGGCGTTTCTCCCTTTTTCTGGAGGTTCTGATGAGCGATGATGCGAGCTTCGTGGACACGGACCGTGATTGCCCTCCCACGCTTGGTGGTGCAGCGCGCTTGGGACGCGACTCCGCACCACGGACAGCGGATTTTTTCTGCGGGATGCCTGCGGGATTTACCCGCC
>CAMFDH010000069.1 GCA_945949035.1 uncultured Actinomyces sp. | reverse complement strand
AATGAAGCAGAGGAAAACTAGCCATGACCACAGTTGATCCCCGCCCGGCAACAGAGCCGTTTGCGATTACCCTGGAGGTCGGCTCCTCGCTGCTGAATGAAACAGGTTCGTGGCGCAGTGAACGACCGATCTACGTCGACCTCCTTCCCCCCTGCAACCAGGGGTGTCCTGCCGGTGAGAACATCCAGCAGTGGCTCTACCGCGCTGAAGAGGGCGACTACGAGGGGGCCTGGCGCCAAATCATGGCGGACAACCCCCTGCCCGCAGTGATGGGGCGCGTCTGCTACCACCCCTGCCAGACGGTATGTAACCGTGGCTTCGTTGATGAACCCGTCGGAATCAACTCCATCGAACGATTCCTGGGTGATAAGGCGATCGAGGAGGGGTGGAAGGTGTCCGTCACCGCGCCCCCCACGGGTAAGCGCGTCCTCGTCGTTGGGGCCGGACCCTCCGGTCTTTCCGCCGCCTACCACCTGCGCCGCTTGGGCCACCGCGTAACCGTGCGCGATGCGGGTCCGATGGCCGGTGGCATGATGCGCTTCGGTATTCCGAAGTATCGCCTTCCAAGGGAGATCCTGGACGCAGAGATTGAGCGAATCCGTGAGATGGGTGTTCACTTTGAGTTCAACTCGAAGGTTGAGGACGTCCGCGAGGTCGCGAAGAACTACGACGCAGTGTTCATCGCGGTTGGCGCCCACATCGGACGTCGCGCCCACGTTCCTGCAGGTGAGTCCGCCAAGATCATGGATGCCGTGACACTGCTGGCTGATACCGAGGTCGGTGAGAAGCCACTGCTTGGTCGTCGTGTCGTCGTTTACGGCGGCGGCAACACTGCAATCGACGCGGCTCGTACCGCCAAGCGTCTCGGTGCGGAAGAGGCCGTGATCCTCTACCGTCGTACCCGGGACAGGATGCCCGCCCACGACTCCGAGGTCACGGAGGCCGAGGAGGAGGGCATCATGATGCGCTGGCTCTCTACCGTCAAGCACGTTGATGGAGGCAAGATCACCATCGAAAAGATGGAGCTTGATGAGAACGGATTCCCCCAGCCCACCGGTGAAATGGAAGAGCTTGGCGCCGATTCGCTGATCATGGCACTCGGCCAGGAAGCCGATCTCGGTCTGATTGAGAATGTTGATGAGATTGAGGTCGAGGATGGCGTCGTCAAGGTCAACAACCAGATGATGACCGGACTCAAGGGTGTTTTCGCAGGCGGAGACATGGTTCCTTCCGAACGAACCGTGACGGTAGCCATCGGTCACGGTAAGAAGGCCGCTCGTTACATCGATGCGTACCTGCGCGGCGGAGAGTTCAACCCGCCCTCGAAGCACGCCGTTGCTGACCTGGGACGTATGAACACCTGGTACTACGCGGATGCCCCGAAGACGGTGCGTCTCAAGCTTGAGGGGCCGCGACGCTCTTCAACCTTCGATGAGGTCGTCAGCGGTCTTGACGAAGAGTCTGCGGTCTTTGAAGCCCGACGCTGCATGTCCTGCGGCAACTGCTTCGGCTGCGACAACTGCTTCGGCGTCTGCCCGGACAACGCGATCACCAAGTTGAAGCCCGGAGAATACGAGTTCAAGTACGACTACTGCAAGGGCTGCGGACTCTGTGCTGAAGAGTGCCCCTGCGGCGCCATCTCGATGATCCCCGAGGAGGTCTAGCAGGTCCGGAGCTGTAGTGTTTTCCCATGGGGAAGACATCTATTTCGGTACAACTGGCACCCGGCACCTTGGAACAGGCGTTCAGCGTCTGGGAAGAGGTGCCGCTTGCTGAGTTAGCGGCAACGGTTTTTGAGCTGGCTCAGCTGCGTCACCTGCGAGCCGGAGCGTACGGACCGGCCATCATTGCCATCAACGGGCGCAGCGGTGCGGGCAAGAGCACCCTGGCCCTGGCGCTTGCGGAAGTGGCGAAGACTCGCGGGTCCGAAGCCGTCATCCTGGAGGCCGACGACCTCATGTGGTGGGAGCCGATGTGGCAGTGGGCGCACATCGCCATCGACGGTGTCTTCGAGGCGCTGCGCCGAGGGCAGGGCGTCAAACTGACCCCACCCCAGTGGAAAGCGCGGGGACGCGAAGGGGCCATCATCATTCCTGACAGCACCGATCTACTGATCTTTGAAGGGGTGGGATCCTCGCAGACTCCCTTCTCTGAGTACCTGGATGCTGCCGTGTGGGTTCAGTCCGATCATGAGGTGGCGCGCCGTCTGGGTCTTGAGAGAGATATCAGGGAC
Source organism: uncultured Actinomyces sp. (assembly GCA_945949035.1). Lineage (GTDB taxonomy): Bacteria > Actinomycetota > Actinomycetes > Actinomycetales > Actinomycetaceae > Scrofimicrobium. Next base: position 4,703 of record CAMFDH010000069.1, on the reverse strand, counting down.
GCCACCAACGGTAATGCTGAAGAATCGGCTGAGTTCTGGGACAGGTGGGATGAATCAGAGCGGGCCTTCCTGGAGGAGGACCTGCCCTGGTTCCGCGCGGACTATCTGGTGCTGGGAAACGCCGAGCCAATGCCGGAAGTGGGAATGATCCGGGTGGTCGATCCCGCTACCAGGACAGTCTGAACAGTCCCGGCTCCGGGGTGGCTTCCATCTCGACCGATTCGAGGTGGGGGACCTGCGCGGCGATGAACGGGGCCAGTGCGCGGTCACTTTCCAGGCGGCTGTGGTCAAGGGGACCCGTCGGGTCCACGACGATCACCGGAGCTCCCGAACGCAGTCCCGCGCGAATCCCCGCAGGGGCGTCCTCGAACACAACGCAGTCTTCGATGGGGATGCCGAGGGCGGCTGCGGCAGTCAGGTATCCCTCCGGATCAGGCTTGCCAACCGTGATGTCCTCAAAGGGCACTGCAACTTCGGGCCAGGGGAGCTCTGCGTGCTTGAAGCGGGCACTGGCAAGGCTGCGTGTGGCAGAGGTGACCAGAGCCCACGGAACCCCCAGTTCAACCAGGCGGTGCAGGAAGCGGTCGGCACCAAGAATCGGCTGGGCCAGGTGGGCCAGCGTCTCTTCGTGGGCCAGCATGTCGGTGATGCGCTGTTCGACCTCATCAGCGGGCAGGTGGGGGACAAACCTGGCATAGGTTTCTGTGCCGGGACGTCCGTGAGAAAAGGCGAGGACCTCCTCAAGGTTCAAGCCAAACTCTTCGGCAACCTTGGCCCAGCTCATTTCAACAACGGCATTTGAGTCGACAGCGGTGCCGTCCATATCAACGAGAACGGCGCGAACGTTGATGTAGCTCATGTGTTCCAGTACCTCCACTGCGCCGGGGCGCCCTCGACAAAATGATCTGAACAGCAACGGAGCCCGCCAGACTTGCAAAAGTCCGATGGGCTCCGTCACATTTACGAATCTTCTAGAAGGCTAGCCGATCCCGAGGGGAATCGAGTGGCCTGGGACCGCATTGATCAGCTCACGCGTGTACTCCTGCTGCGGGTTGCGGAACAGCTCCTCGGAGGAACCGGACTCGACGATCTTGCCGTTCTCCATCACAACCACGTCGTCCGCGATGAGGCGGACAACTGCGAGGTCATGGGTGATGAACAGGTAGGTCAGGTCAAGTTCTGCCTGCAGGTCGTTGAGTAGCTTGAGGATCTGGTTCTGCACGAGGACGTCCAGGGCGGACACGGCCTCATCCAGGATGAGCACCTCGGGGCGCAGGGCCAGGGCCCGGGCGATAGCCACGCGTTGACGCTGGCCACCCGAAAGTTCATTCGGGTAGCGGCGCATCACGGAGCGTGGCAGTGCCACCAGGTCAAGCAACTTCGAGACGCGTTCGATGCGCTCCTTTTTACTGCCCACCTTGTGAACCTTGAGGGGCTCTTCGATGATGCGGTAGATGGAGTACATCGGGTCAAGTGAACCGTAGGGGTTCTGGAACACGACCTGCAGCTTGCTGCGCAGATCGAACAGTTCCTGCCGGCTCAAAGTCGAGAGGTCACGACCTCGCATGAAGACCTTGCCGGAGGTCGGGTCAAGCAGGTTGAGGATGATATTTGCAACCGTCGACTTACCGGAACCGGACTCACCGACGACCGCCATGGTGGTGCCGGTACGAACCCCGAACGTTACGTCGTCGACAGCGCGAAGAATCTTCTCTTCGCCCTTGGCGCCACGCACCTCGAACTCTTTGACCAGGTTTTCAACCCGAATGATCTCTTCGGTTGAGGTCGAACCCTTACCCGCACCAACCAGTTCCTCTTCGGTGGTCTGAATACCGCGCTCATGAGCGGAGATGATCCGCTTGGATGCGAGAGAGGGGGCTGCAGCGACGAGCCTCTGAGTGTAGGGGTGCTGGGGGTTCTGCAGAATCTCCAGTGCCGGTCCGGACTCAACCACGCGACCACGGTGCATCACAACCAGCTGCTCTGCACGCTCAGCTGCCAGGCCGAGGTCGTGGGTGATGAAGAGAACGGCAGTTCCCATCTCAGCGGTCATGGTTGCAAGGTGGTTCAGAATGCGCTTCTGAACCGTGACGTCGAGGGCGGAGGTGGGCTCATCAGCAATCAGCAGCTTGGGATGTGCTGCCAGTCCAATGGCAATCAGAGAGCGCTGACGCATACCGCCCGAGAACTCGTGGGGGTACTGCTTAGCGCGCCTCGGGGCGTCCGGAAGTCCGGCCTCTTCGAGCAGATCCGCCACACGCTGACCCACCTCGGAGCGGGGAACAACGTTGTTGGCCTTGAGGGCCTCTTTGATCTGTGAACCGATGCGCCACACCGGGTTCAGGTTGGTCATGGGGTCCTGGGGAACCATGCCGATTTCTGAACCGCGAAGCTTGACCCACTCCTTCGAGGTGAGGTCGGAGATTTCCTTGCCCTCAAACTTGATGGAGCCGCCAGTGACCTTTCCGGTGCCGGGCAGCAGGCCGATGATGGCGGCAGCTGTCGTCGACTTACCGGAACCTGACTCACCGACAATGGCCACGGTCTGACCGGGGTAGATGGTCAGGTTGGCGTCACGCACAGCGGGCACCATACCGGTTGAGGAGGTGAAGGCAACGTTGAGGTCGGTGATCTCAAGCAGGGGAACGTCAGGGTTGAGCCCGTGCTGCTTGGCTGCGGCTGCGGCAACAGCCTCTTCAACCAGGCTTTCCTCGTAGACGGTGCGCCCGTCGGGAGCCTGATCCTCACCGGTGGTTTCCTGACGTAGTTCGTCGCGGTCCTTCTGATCAGTCAGGGGGTCGGGAGCGTCAACATCGTCCTCGTACTCAACGAGGGGATCGGCACCCGGGAAGAAGGAGCTCTTGTTGGCCTGAAGCGGCTTCTCTTTATCTTCGGGTGATTCGCTGGACCGGTTGAGGTCCTTGTCATCCGGAATGTATCCCATGTTTGTCATCGTTTGCGCGCCTTCGGATCCAGGGCGTCGCGAACAACGTCGCCCATCATGATGAAGCTAAGAACGGTCAGTCCCAGGGCGATAGCCGGGTAGAACAGAACCATCGGTTGCGTACGCAGCGCGGACTGGGCCCGGCTGATGTCGCCACCCCAGGAAACGATGTCCGGCGGAAGACCGACACCCAGGAAGGACAGGGTCGCCTCCGCAACGATGAAGGTACCGAGGGCGACGGTGGCGTAAACGATGATCGGTGCTGCCGCGTTGGGCAGGATGTGCGAGGTGATGATGCGCCACCTCGACGCACCCGTGGCCCGAGCCGCCGTCACGTACTCTTCGTTCTTGCCGGAGAGCACAGCGCCGCGGGAAATACGGGCGATTGAGGTCCAACCGAAGACCGAGAGGATGAAGACAACCATCCAGACGTTGCGGTTCTCCTTGAACAGCTGCATGAAGACGATGGCAGCCAGGACCAGCGGAACCGCGAAGAAGATGTCGGTGAGGCGCGACATGATCGCGTCAACCCAACCTCCGAAGAAGCCGGCCAGGGTACCGATCAGGGTGCCGAAGAACGTCACGATTAGGGTCGTGAAAAGACCCACGGAGACTGAGGCACGGGCACCGTAAACGACGCGTGAGTAGATATCGCAACCCTGGCGGTCAAAGCCGAAGGGGTGTCCGGGGGAGGGGTCCGCAAGAGAGTTCGACAGTTCGCAGAACTTGGGGTTCAGGTTGGTGAACAGTGAGGGGAACAGCGACAGCATGACGGCGACGAAGATGATGAAGGACGCAACCCAGAACAGGGGGCGAACCCGCAGGTTCTTCCACGCCTCACCCCACATTGATGAGGGGGCGGAGTCATCGGCAACCGCGTCAACGGCACCCAGTCCGGTCTCATCAGTCGTGGCGACGTAACGTTCCTGACCGGGCCTAGTCGTCTGGCCCGCGGTGGGAAGTAGATTCTCAGACATAACGGATCCTTGGGTCCAGGACTGCGTACAGCAGGTCAACTAGAAGATTGGCAACGATGTAGACGAGGACGAGCGCGGTTGTAATCGAGACAACCGATGAGGGCTCACCGCGAATAATGCCGTTCCACAGCATGCCGCCCACGCCGTTGATGCCGAAGATGCCTTCTGTAACGATGGCTCCACCCATGAGGGCCCCGAGGTCTGCACCAATAAAGGTGACGACAGGAATCAGCGAGTTCCGCAGAATGTGGCGTCCCATGACGGCGCCTGAGGTCAGTCCCTTAGCGCGTGCGGTACGGACGAAGTCGGCCCCGGCTGTTTCAGAGATGGACTGCCTTGTCAGGCGGATGATGTACGCCAGGGCCACCGCGGCCAACACCATTGCCGGCATAAGCAGTGCCCGAATCGAGTGGTCTGTTCCGACAGTGGTCGGAAGGATCCCCCATTTCACACCGACGAAGTACTGCAGCAGGAAGCCGATAACAAAGGTCGGAACCGAGATCAGGACCATGGAGAAGACAAGGATTGTGGAGTCAAACCACTTGCCCTTGCGCATACCCGCGATGATGCCGAGGGTGATGCCGAAGACGGTCTCAATGATGATGGCCATGAGCGCCAGGCGCAGTGTGATGGGGAAGGCGTGGGCCATCTGCTCGAAGACCGGGCGACCCGAGAAGGTCTTGCCAAAGTCGAGGGTGAGAACGCCCTTGATGTAGAGCAGGTACTGCATCCAGAAGGGCTTGGCTATGTTGTGCTCGGCGCGAGGCCGCTCTTGCACCGCG
>CAMFDH010000068.1 GCA_945949035.1 uncultured Actinomyces sp. | reverse complement strand
GCCGCAGCCAAGGTCTCACTATCGACCTCGTGCAGATCCCCCCGACCCCACAGGGCGTTCGTAGCCGCCTGGACCCGTTGCAGTTCGTCCTCACCATGTACGAAACGGGTCACTTCGGCAGCAAGAACGCGCTGCGCCTCACGGGCCTGCGGTCGCTCTGCCGTGATCGCTTCTAGTTCTTCGATACGCTCCCGATCGAGGAAAGTGAACACCTTGAGCATTCGCACTACGTCTTCATCGGCCGTCTGAAGCCAGAACTGGTAGAAGTCGTAGGGGCTCATCATGGCGGGATCAAGCCAGATGGCTCCCCCCTCAGACTTGCCAAACTTGGAACCGTCGGCCTTGGTGATGACCGGGGTTGTCATCGCGTGAACACCCTTGCCCTCAACGCGGCGAATCAGGTCCATGCCGCCAATCAGGTTGCCCCACTGGTCGTTGCCACCGGTCTGAAGCGTGCAGCCGTACCGGCGGAAGAGCTCCAGGTAGTCATTGGCCTGAAGAATCTGGTAGGAGAACTCGGTGTAGGAGATTCCCTCATCTGACTTGAGTCGCCGAGCAACGATGTCCTTCGAGAGCATGGTTCCGAGGCGGAAGTGCTTACCAAGGTCACGCAGTAGACCGATGGCAGAGATTTCCCCAGTCCAGTCCAGGTTGTTGACCATCCTGGCAGGGTTGTCCTCGGCTTCGAAGTCAAGGAACCGCTCGATCTGGGCCCGCAGACGTGCTGCCCACTCTTCGACAATGGAGGTGTCATTCATCGAGCGCTCCCCTACCTCACGGGGGTCACCAATCAGACCTGTGGCACCGCCGACAAGAGCCAGTGGCTTGTGCCCGGCATTCTGGAGGTGGCGCATGAGGATCAGCTGCACAAGGTGACCGTGATGCAGGGAGGGCGCGGTGGGATCGTAGCCGCAATAGAAGGTAACCGGTCCGTCCTCAAACGCCTCGGACAGTGCCTTCTCGTCCGTGTGCTGTGCAACCAGTCCGCGCCAGCGGAGCTCTTCGATGAGGTCGCTCACCGTTTCTCCTTCTATATTGTGGAAGATCCAGCGATCTTCGTCGTCCCGATGCGTAGCCGGGCTTCTAGCAGGTTCAGATTACGTTGCCAACAGGCGCGAAACAAAGCGCGCTGGGCCGGGGTGCGCTAACTCTCGCACCACCTTCCAGAATCCCTAACTGCCTCCTCGAGAACCACTAGCTGTTCGAGGACGCGCTCCGGTGCGGTGCCACCTATGCCGCTGCGTGCCCGAACCGATCCCTCGACAGTGAGAACCTCAAGGACGGCCGGCTGCAGAAGTGGATCAATTTTTGCCAAGTCGGCCTCGGCGAGATCCCCCAGTTCAAGTCCCCGGTCCTCGCAGTAGGTGACTGCTGCACCGGCAACTTCATGTGCCACTCGAAATGGAACTCCTTCACGGACCAGCCACTCGGCAATATCTGTTGCGAGGGAAAACCCCCGGGGGGCCTCGGCCGCCATCCGCTCATAGTTGAGCCGCATGGTTGCAACCATTCCAAAGAACGCTGGGAGGAGTGCATCGAGAGTGTCGATCTGGTCAAAGACCGGCTCCTTGTCCTCTTGAAGGTCACGATTGTATGCCAGAGGAAGACCTTTGAGCGTCGCCAGGAGGCCCGAGAGATCTCCGATCAGGCGTCCGGCTTTCCCGCGTGCCAGCTCCGCAATATCAGGATTTTTCTTCTGCGGCATGATTGAGGACCCAGTCGAGTAGGCATCGTCGAGCTCAACAAAGCTGAACTCCCTCGTATTCCAAATGATGATTTCTTCGGCAAGTCGACTGAGGTTAATTCCAATCATCGAGAAGATGAACGCAAGCTCTGCAATGACATCACGCCCCGCGGTCGCATCGATTGAGTTGGGTTCAACCCGATCAAACCCGAGCTCCTCAGCAATAACCTGGGCATCGAGGCCGAGGGTGTTCCCCGCAAGTGCCCCCGCTCCGTAGGGGGATGCGGCTGCCCTGCAGTCCCAGTCCCTGAGGCGCTCGATATCTCTCACAAGCGGCCAGGCGTGAGCGAGGAGATGGTGGGCCACCAGGACAGGTTGGGCATGTTGCAGGTGTGTTCGTCCCGGCATGATGGCATCGCCTGCCAACTTCGCTTGATCAACCAGTGCATCGACCAGAGAGAGCGTCAGGGCCCCAATGTGGCGCGCCTGCCTACGCAGATACCGGCGGGTTAGCGCCGCAATCTGGTCATTGCGAGAGCGACCCGCGCGTAGTCGTCCACCCAGTTCTGCGCCGGCCCTCTCCATAAGTCCACGTTCAAGGGCGGTGTGGACGTCCTCGTCCTCGAGAACCGGAGCGAATCTGCCCGACTGAACGTCCTCAAGCAGACTGTCAAGGGCAGCCTGCATCAAGATCAGCTGCTCGTCGGTAAGCAGACCAACCCTGGCCAGTGCGCGGGCATGCGCACGGGATCCCTCAATGTCATCAGCGGCTAGACGCCAGTCGAAATGGGTTGAAAGACTCAGTCGCTGCAGGGCGTCAGAGGGACCTGAACGGAACCGTCCCCCCCAGAGTGCTGCTGATTCGGCGATAGGACGAGGCTGCGGATTCTCATTCTGAGTCATGGTCCAATCATGCCTGCTCCACGTTCTAGTGCGCGCCGACGTCCGAACTGAACCATCACCACTTCCCCGACTGACGCGCGGCGGTGCCCGGTGGTCTGTAGTCTCTAAGACAGTTCAAGAAAGTTGAGTTCGTATGAGCAACGAAGTCGTAACCGAAGATTTGCCGCAAACACTGAAGATTCATGTTGAAGATGAGATCTCACCACTGAGGACAGTCATAGTCCATCAGCCGGGACCAGAGATTGATCGACTCACTCCCCCCAACCACAACGACCTCCTTTTCGACGACCTCCTTTCACCGAAACGGGCCAAAGCCGAGCATCAGTTCTTCACCGAACAGATGCGAGAGCAGGGGGTCCGTACCGTTGAGTTCACAGACTTGCTCACGGAGACCCTGGCTATCCCCGAGGCGAAGGCATTCGTCCTCGACAACACGGTTAACTACAAGCGACTCGGACCGTTGCTTGCCCCCGCTCTTCATGAATGGGCAGACAGCCTGACACCGTACGGGACAGCGCGCCTGTGCGTCGAAGGAATCACCAAGGCTGAATGGGAGCAGATTTCGCCGGTCCCCTCACTCGTGGCGCAGACACTGGGCGCTGATGACTTCCTCGTTGGACCTCTTCCCAACCACCTGTTTACGCGTGACGCATCGGTGTGGATGTACGGGGGTGTCGCCATCAACTCGATGCGACGCGAGGTTCGGAGGAGGGAATCCCTGCATTACAGCGCGATCTATCAGTTCCATCCGGCATTCAAGAAGGCCGATTTTGACATCTGGACCACCGGGATGTCCGGTGCGCACCGAGCTGCTGAGGGCGGCGACATTCTCGTCCTCGGCGACGGGGTTCTTGCGGTTGGTATTTCTGAACGGACCACCCCACAGGGAGTAGAGCGTCTAGCGGAACAGCTGTTCAAAGCCGGCCGTGCCACCCGCGTTCTTGCCATCATGCTGCCTTCGCGGCGAGAGTTCATGCACCTGGATACGGTGATGACCCAGGTAGATAAGGACAAGTTTGTCCTCTATCCAGAGGCCATCGCATCACCCTGCGTGCTACTCGAATGGGATGCCGAATCGGAGAAAACCCTGGTGAGGACGTTGAGCAATGATGTTCCCCGCGCCGTTGAAGAGGCCCTGGAACGTCCGCTTCGATTCATCTGGCCCGATGCCACCTCCGCGGAGCTGTCCCGTGAGCAATGGAACGACGGGTTCAACATGCTGGCACTGGCACCGGGTCGGGTCGTGGCCTACTCTCGGACCCCGCGATCCAACCGGGCGATGCGTGAGGCCGGAGTTGAGGTCATTGAGATCGAGGGATCTGAGCTGGGCAGAGGACGCGGAGGCCCGCGGTGCATGTCCTGCCCTGTTGAACGAGAGCCAGCCCTGTCTGGCGCAAAATAGGAGTTCGGCAGGTCCGGAGCTAAGGCACCCCGTCGACCTGCCGAACATTCCGACTTTGTTTTCTTATTTAGATGGTCACTCCGCGGCCGTATTTGGCGTCGCGTGCCGCAGCCAACTTTGAGGTCATTCCAAAGATCTCAATGAACCCGCGCGCATTGCTCTGGTCATAGGTATCGCCGGTCTCGTAGGTGGCAAGGTTGAAGTCATAGAGAGAGGTCTCGGAACGCCGTCCCGTGACCGTGGCGCGACCACCGTGCAGGGTCATGCGGATATCCCCCGAGACATACTGCTGTGTATCGTCGATGAACGCGTCGAGTGAACGCTTCAGAGGGCTGAACCACTGGCCGTCGTACACCAGCTCAGACCAGCGCTCATCCACCCGGGACTTGAACCTGGCCTGCTCGCGTTCAACGGTGACATTCTCCAGTTCCTTGTGTGCGGTAATCAGGGCCATCGCACCGGGAGCTTCATAGATCTCACGAGACTTGATTCCCACTAGGCGGTCCTCGACGATGTCGATCCGGCCGATTCCCTGAGCTCCAGCCCTTCGGTTCATTTCCTGAATGGCCTGAAGCGGCGAAACGGGACGCCCGTCGATAGCGACAGGAACGCCCTGCTTGAAGGTAATCACGACCTCGTCCGGCAGCGGCGGGTAGGTGGGATCGTCTGTGTAGTTGTAGACGTCCTTCGTGGGTTCATTCCAGATGTCTTCAAGGAAACCGGTCTCAATGGCCCGACCCCACACGTTCTGATCGATCGAGAACGGGTTGTTCTTTGTTGTTTCGATCGGGAGGTCGTGCTTGACGGCGTAGTCAATAGCAACGTCACGGGTGAGGGCGAGGTCGCGGACAGGGGCGAGGCAGGTCAGGTCGGGACCCACCGAGGTGATTGCGACCTCGAACCGAACCTGATCATTGCCCTTGCCCGTGCAGCCGTGTGAAACGGTGGTTGCACCAAACTCGCGGGCTGCCTTCACCAGGTGCTTGGAAATCAGGGGACGTGAAAGTGCTGAAACCAGCGGGTACTCACCCATGTAAAGACCGTTGGCCCGGAGGGCCGGCATGCAGTACTCCTCGGCGAACTCGTCTTTAGCATCGGCAATATAGGCTTCCACCGCACCGCAGTCGAGGGCTCGCTGGCGAATGACCTCGAGGTCCTCACCACCCTGACCGACGTCTACTGCAACCGCAATTACCTCGGCACCCGTCTGTTCGCCGATCCATCCGATGGCGACAGACGTGTCTAGGCCACCCGAGTACGCAAGCACTACCCGATCTTTGGACTCGCTCATTACCACTACCTTTCGTGCCCCGAGGGACTTCAAGAATCTACTGTCTGCCGGTCTGCGAATGCAGCCGAATGCCTAGGCCCCACGCTCGGCCAGCTGGGTGAGCAGTTTTCGAGCTTGCTGGGCACGCTCGTCGTTGTCACAGATCACCAGGATCGTGTCGTCTCCGGCGATAGTGCCTAGGACCCCGGCCAGGCGTGAAGAGTCAATGGCGGACCCGAGAAGGTTTGCTGCGCCGGACGGGGTGCGAAGAACAAGGAGGTTCTGCGCTTCCTGTGCGCTCACGAGCAGATCCTGACACCAGCGGGCAAGACGCACGTTTCCCTCTAGGGGTTCTGCCAGGTGCAGCCCGTTGACATCGGGAACGGAGTAGACCGAGGCGCCGCTGTTGGTCTTGACCTTGACAGCCTGGAGCTCCGAAAGATCTCGGGAAAGGGTGGCCTGCGCCGTCTCGAAGCCTCGCTCTGCCAGCATTCGCCGCAGTTGCTCCTGCGAGGTAATAGGGCTCGCAGCGATTAGGTCAAGAATCGTGTTGTGTCGCGCAGTCTTAGTATCGAGCGGCAAGTCCGCCATTCTGCTCTCCGTTCTCAATCCAGTTCCCATCCCGACTTCCAGGCCGAACCTTTGGGTTCCGGCTTGGACCTGACTGCATAATCATACGGTTGAGTGAATATTTTGCGTCGGGTTGTCCGGATTTGAGACGGTGAGACAGAACACTGAAGCACGCTGGATCTCGATGGTCCCGGGTAATTTGAAACGGCCTCGACCGACATGAAGTCCGATCGAGGCCGCCTCTGTTGAGAGATTATGCGCCGGTTCGCACCGAAGCTTTCAACCGCTTCTCAAGGTCAGCGATGATCTTGGCTCGAACTTCAGTCACCTCTTCGGGCTTCAGGGTACGGTCCTGCGCCCGCAGCGTCAGCGAGTATGCCAGTGACCTTGACCCATCGGGAATCTGCGTCCCCCGATAGATGTCGAACAGGGTCAGCGTCTCTAGAAGAGGAGCCGCAGCACGGCGAATCACGTTCGCAACATCGCCCTCGGTAATGTAGTCCTCGACGATAACAGCGAGGTCTTCCTTGACCGGTGGGTACGTCGACACCGGCTTTGCCTGAATGAAGCCGGGCTTAGTCAGTGCCGCTATCTCATCGAGGTTGATCTCCATGGCCGCTGAACGAGGCGGGAGACCATACTCTTCGATGACGGCAGGGTGGAGCTCACCGGCCCGCCCAACCACTTTGAAGCCTTTGCCTGAACGCACGAACAGCGTCGCACAGCGTCCCGGGTGGAATGGAGCGGTCTCTTCGGGGGACTCAGCCTGCTTCGGTAGTGGCGCGCCACGAAGTACCTTTGTGCCCTCTGGAAGCCAGGTACGAGTCGCTTCAACACGAACCCCGCTGGTTTCACCAATTTCTCGGGCGACCTGAATGGCATCAGACCAACCCCAGTGTGCCTGAAGGGGAGCCCCTTCTTCCAACTGTGCTCCCGAGCGCGAGGCAAAAGGACCACCCACGACTGCAGCGGCGTGCCACGGTTGGGAAGGAACACCGGCGAGGAGAGCAGCCAGTTCGTCATCAGAAGGACGGTCCTCAACTCCGAGGATCGGGGAGGGAACCGTGCCCTGAGGCTTCGTCACCTGTCCCATCTCGAAAAGGGCGAGATCACTGACACCTCGAGCGGCATTACGAGCTGCAATATCCAGCG
>CAMFDH010000067.1 GCA_945949035.1 uncultured Actinomyces sp. | reverse complement strand
GCGCACCACGTCAACCTCGGGGTGGTCCTTCAGCCAGATCCCCAGGGACTCACGCACGTGCTCCCAGGTCTCCGGGTAGGCGACGTCGTAGGTGCGGTCCTTCAGGCGGCTTGGGTCATCGGCCCAGCGGTTGGTGATGTAGTTGTAGGTCTGAGTGCTGTCCCAGACCTGCTTGGCCAGGAAGTTCACGGTGTAGACGTGGAAGGGCTCGGGGTTGTGGATGGTGACGAGGGCGGAGAAGGCGTCGTCGGGGTAATCACCCACCACATCGGCGCCCGAAACCATGGGGAGGGGTGCAGCTTCCTCGACCGACCAGTCCGCGGAGGGCAGAGTTTCCCCAGTTGTGCGATTAATCACCTGCCAGTAGTGGTCGCGATTGGCACTTAGGTCCGGGGTGAACTGGGCGGCCAGGTACCCGGTCATGACGTTAAAAACCAGGGGATTTGCGTCGGTTGAGGTGACCGGTTGTGACATGAGGAACTGGCGAACGCGCTGTTCAGGAACTGATCGGGCCCACTCCTCATCACCTCGGGCAGGGAAGTAGGTGGCGTACACCCGGGTCAGTCCGTCACTTACCCAGTCGGGCAGTTCAGTGCCGTCAGAGTTACGTACGGCATCGACTTGGAGGCGTTCCATGAGGGCATGGATCTGGTCGTCGATCCCCCTCTCAATCGGGAGGGTAAGACGGCCACTGGAGGCCGTGATATCGCTGGCATTACTGGTCATTGCACTCCTTTGTGGATGATCAAACCTCGGGGTTGATCTGGGACTGAGGTCGGTCACGATTAGGTCTCGGGATTGCCTCAAACAGGGCCAACTGTAGAGACATTTCCACCGAGATGATAGTTTCTACACGTAGCGTGTTTGCGCTCACATCCCCAGAATATCAACGAAAGGCGTTGACAAGATGATTCGTCGTTTCAACACGCGCCGCGCCGTTACGGGTGGTGCAGTTCTCGCTGCGCTTGCCCTCGGTCTTGGTGCCTGCTCAAGCGGTGGCGGGACAACAACCGGCGGGACAGCGGAGTCCGGTGGCGAGGAAGCCGCCAGCGGTGAGGCAGTAGAGATTACTTACTTGCACCGTCTCCCCGACGGTGAAGGCATGACCAAGATCAGCGAGATCGTTGACCAGTGGAACGCCGAAAATCCAGACATCAAGGTGACCTCGGTCAAGTTCGATGGCATGGCCAGCGAAATGATCAAGAAGGTCGAAACTGACATCAACGCGAACAGCGGTCCCTGCCTTGCCCAGCTGGGCTACGCAGAGGTCCCCGAGATGTTCGTCAAGGGCCTCACCGAGGACGTTACCGAGTACGCTAAGCAGTACGAGTCGAACTACTCCGGTGCCTTCAACATGATGAAGGTCGGTGAGACCATTGTCGGTCTGCCGCAGGACACCGGACCCCTTGTGTACTACTACAACAAGACTGCATTCGAAGAGCTCGGTATTGACGTTCCGACCAACCTGGCCGACTTTGAGGCCGCGGCAGCTACCGCTGCAGCAGCAGGCAAGTACATCGGCGCCTTCCAGCCCGATGAGGCCCAGTACTGGCTCTCGGCACAGTCGGCCGCAGCCGGTGGCTCCTGGTACAACATTGAGAACGACGCCTGGGTTGTCGATGCCAACTCAGACGCCTCCAAGGTTGTAGCTGACTTCTGGCAGAAGATGCTTGACGACAAGTCCGTCATTGTTCTTGAGCGCTGGGGTGACGCCTTCGGTAAGGCCCTGACCGATCAGGAACTGATCGGCCACATCGGTGCCGCCTGGGAAGCTCCCCTCCTCATTGACAGCATGGCCGGCACTGAGAACGCAGGCAACTGGGCTGTCGCCCAGATCCCGGACTTCGGTGCGGGCGCCCTCACCGGTCCTGATGGTGGTTCTGGCGTTGCAGTCATGAAGGGCTGCGCCTACCCCGAGCAGGCCATGGCATTCAACAACTACCTGAACACCCAGATCGACGCGCTTGTTTCGCAGGGCCTCGTGGTTGCCGCTAAGGGCACCATGACCACCCCCGAGTACATCGCAGAGTTCTACAGTGGCCAGGATGTCTTCGCTGAACTGGCCAAGGCCAACAGCAACCTCTCGGACAAGTTCGCCTACATGCCGTTCTTCTCGGCTGTTGGCCCGTCCATGGTCGAGGCCGCGGCAGCTGCTGGCTCCGGTTCCGGAACCGTTGCTGATATCTTCGTCGCTGCGCAGGACGCATCGGTGAAGGCTCTCACGGACGGCAACCTGCCGATCGCCGAGTAGTAGCAACAGCTACCAAGTAGTTTGAGGGTCGGGGTGGCCTCCTCGGATCGCCACCCCGACCCTCACCAAGACCACTGTTTGAAGTTACGCAATGGAGCGACATGACGACACCAGAGACAGTCACGCTGGTTGACCCGGCACTGATCCCGAAGGACGAACCCGGGGTCACTTCAAAGGCCGGAAGGCGCGGCGCCAGTAAAGGTTCCAAGGCTGTATCTCGCCGGCAAGCCCGCGCGGGTTGGGCATTCGTAGCCCCCTTCACCCTCGCGTTTATCCTGGTCTTCCTCATCCCCATCGGGGTGGCTATCAAGCAGTCCTTCACCCGGAAGGTTCCCGTCGGCAGCGGTGCCTTCGGAGGCGGCGGAACCGTCGACTCCTTCGTGGGGCTTGAGAACTACGCCTACGTCATCACTAACGATTCATTCTGGAACGGCATTGGCCGCGTGGTTCTCTACGCCCTCTTCCAGATCCCCATCATGATTATCATGGCCCTCGTCCTCGCCCTCCTCATTGACTCACTGATCATCAAGAGGGTGGCCATCTTCCGCCTGGGCAACTTCCTTCCCTACGCCATTCCCGGCATCGTGGCCGCAATGGTGTGGCTCTACCTCTACACCCCGGAGATTTCCCCGCTGGTCAAGGGACTTGCAGACATCGGGATCAACGCCGACTTCATGTCTCCCTCGATGATGCTGATCTCGATGGCCAACATGACCACCTGGACCTACACCGGCTACAACATGCTCATCTTCCTGGCGGCTCTGCAGGCTATCCCCAAGGATCTGTATGAGGCCGCCCGACTTGATGGCGCAACCGGATGGCAGGTCACCTGGTACGTCAAGATCCCCATGGTCTCCAGCGCGGCACTCCTAGCGGTCCTGCTCTCCATTATCGGCACCATCCAGCTGTTCAACGAGCCCACCGTGATGCAGACCGTCAACTCGTGGATGGGACACAACTACACCCCGATGACGATGGCATACAACACCATGATGGGTTCGATTACCCCATCCGGTGATGGGCCCGCATCCGCCATCTCTATCGTCATGGCCCTGATTGCCGGTTCGCTTGCGGTTGTTTACGCCCTGGCTCAGAGGAAGGTTTCCCGATGACCACTCCCGTTGCTGTTTCCATCAGCGAAGATGAAGTTACAGAGCCCATCAAGCCTGTGAAAAAGGTCAGAAAGTCGGCGCGCACCGAAGAGTGGGACAACATTCCCAGCTCAATGCGTCCCCCCAGGTGGGTCAAGGTCATCACCATCGCCGCCCTCATCTTTGCGCTGGTGTACTTCCTCATGCCCATCATCTGGGTCATGTTTGCCTCCACCAAGACCAACTCCCAGCTGTTGACCAGTTCAGGGTTCTGGTTTGGCGATCAGATCAATATCGCCGCGAACTACAACACCCTGATGGAGTGGACCCAGGGACTCTTCTGGCGCTGGGTCGGTAACTCGCTGTTCTACTCAACCTTCGCCGGAGTGGTGGGAACATTGATCTCCGTTGCAGCAGGCTACGGAATGGCCAAGTTTGCCTTCCCGGGACGCGGGATCACCATGGGGTTCATCATGGGCGGTCTGCTCATGCCCGTCGCCCTCCTGACCATTCCCCTCTATATCGTCTTCCACAATTTGGGCATCACCAACACAATTTGGGCGATCATCATTCCCTCCTGCGTCTCACCGTTCGGTGTCTTCCTCGGGCGGGTCTATGCGGAAACATCGGTTCCGACCGAGCTGATTGAGGCCGCGCGAATCGACGGGGCCTCCGAGACCAGGATCTTCTTCACGATGGTTCTGCGTCTGCTGGCTCCCGCAATGGTGACGATTTTCCTCTTCATCTTCGTGGCGACCTGGAACAACTTCCTACTGCCCCTGATGATGGTTTCGACCTCGGAGATCCGCCCGGTCACGCTCGGCCTCTACGGAATGATGTCCTACTTCGCCCCGCCTAAGGGTGCGGTCATGATGGGTGCGCTACTTGGCGTGATCCCACTGATCATTCTGTTCCTGGGACTGCAGAAGTTCTGGCAGTCAGGTTTGGCAGCCGGCTCGGTCAAGGGATAATCCACCGCAGCTTGGCACGACAAAAGGTTAGTAGCAGGGGACAAAAGGTGAGCTTCGAACTGGAACAACTGTCAGACCCAACCGTGGTCGCCGTGGGGCGTATGGAGCCCCACTCTGATCACCGCTGGTTCGCAACTGCGGAAGAGATGACATCGGGGGTGAGCAGCTTCGAGCAGTCGCTCGATGGGAGGTGGAGGTTCTTCTACGCCACCACCCCGGAGGGGAAGCCCAACGGCTACCAGTTGCCGGACCACGATGATCACCTGTGGGATGAAATCGCGGTTCCCGGGCACATCCAGCTAGCCGGTTACGACAGCCCCCAGTACGTCAATGTGCAGTATCCCTGGGACGGACTGCAGGACATTCGCCCCCCGCAGGTCCCAACACGTTTCAACCCCACCGCCTGCTACCGCAGGACCTTCGCCCTTGATCCTGCGCTGGCGGCGCAGTGGACTCGGGGCAACCGTGTCACCATCACCTTTGATGGGGCTGAGAGCGCCCTGGAAGTCTGGCTCAACGGCCACTACGTCGGCTACGGGGAAGACTCCTTCACCCCCTCCGAGTTCGACATCTCCGACTACCTTGTCGAGGGGGAGAACCTCCTCGCAGTGACGGTCTACAAGTGGTGCTCGGGATCCTGGCTTGAAGATCAGGACTTCTTCCGCTTCTCGGGACTGTTCCGCTCGGTTCACCTCCGGGCCCACTCGGCGGTTCACGTTCGCGATGTTCACGTCGGAGCTCACCTAAGTGAGGATCTGAAGTCCGCCCGGGTTGACGTTGCCGTGGATGTCGAGGGCGAAGGATCCGTCCGAGCCCACCTGGCGGGGTCGCTAATGGAGGGTGATGGGCAGGGCAACCTCGCCCTCGTCATCGACAACCCCCACCTGTGGAGCGCAGAGGACCCCTACCTCTACGAGGGATATCTCGAAGTTCTGGATGCCGACGAAGAAGTCGTCGAGTACATCCCGCTTCGCGTCGGTGTGCGTCGCTTTGCGATCGAGGACGGGCTGCTCAAGATCAACGGGCAGCGCGTGGTGTTCCGAGGCGTCAACCGCCACGAGTTTGGCAAGAATGGTCGCGTCTTCACGCGGGAGGAAACCGAGGTCGACCTGCGACTGCTGAAGCAGCTGGGAGTCAATGCCATCCGGACCAGCCACTATCCCAACAACTCCTTCTTCTATGAGCTGTGCGATGAATACGGTTTTTACGTCATCGATGAGATGAATGTGGAGACGCACGGCCTGTGGGAAGACATCAAGTTTGGGGGGCGCACCCTTGAGGACGCGGTTCCGGGCGATAACCCCGACTGGCTACCGGCCGTTCTCGACCGCGCGGCCAGCATGTACGAACGGGACAAGAACCATCCCAGTGTGGTGATGTGGTCCCTCGGGAATGAGTCCCTCGGCGGCCTGAACTTCCTGAAGACCGCAGACTACCTGCGCGAACTCGATGGTCGTCCCATCCACTACGAAGGGGTGGCCTGGGACGGGCGATATCCGCAGTCCACGGATGTCCATTCCGAGATGTACAAGCCCGCTGCCGAGGTCGAAGAGTACCTGCGGGAGAACCGCGAGAAGCCAATGATCCTCTGCGAGTTTGCCCATGCCATGGGGAACTCATTCGGGGCGGTCGACCGCTACATGGACCTCGCCTACAGGGAACCCCTGTTCCAGGGCGGGTTCATCTGGGACTTTGCAGACCAGGCACTGCCGGCCGTTTCTCCCAGTGGGACGACCTACCTCGGCTACGGGGGTGACTTCGGAGATCGCCCCCACGACGCCGAGTTCTGCGGGAACGGCATCTTCTTCGCAGACCGCAGCCCGACGCCCAGAACCCAGGAGGTCAAGTACCTCTACCAGGGGATCCACTGCGCGATTGAGGACGGTGCGGTGATGGTGACTAACCGATTCAACTTCACCGCGACCTCCGCCTTTGATGCGGTGGTTACGGTGTCAGAAGAGGGACGGGTCATTGCCGAGGCCGGCTTCTCAACAGACGTCGCGCCGGGGGAGGTGTCCTCCTATCAGCTTCCCGTGTGGGCTCCGCTTGACGAGGGCGAGTACACGGTGGACGTCTCCTTCCGACTGCGAGACCAGACGGTTTGGGCCGCGGCTGGTTTCGAGGTGGCGCGCGAGCAGGCTGTCATTCGGGTCGGAGATGGGTCCCAACGACGGACGCCTGCATCCGCACCGACACTGATTAGTGGAATCCACAACATTGGGGTGCAGGGGGAGAAATTCCAGGCCCTGTTCTCCCGGCTCTACGGCGGTTTGGTCTCCTACCGTTACGGAACAGAACCGGAGCTGCGCCCCGAGCTGCTGGACCGGATCCCAATGCCCAACTTCTGGCACGCTCCGACCTCGAACGAGCGTGCCTGGCACGCCCCCTTTGAGGACGGACAGTGGCTTCTGGCCTCCAGGTACGCCAAGTTTGTGCCGGGACCAACCAACCCGGAGGTGGCGGAAGAGCACGGCCTCATTCGCGTCACCTACACCTATCTTCTTCCAACCTCCCCGGTCACTTCCTGCATCGTTGAGTACTCGGTGGCAGGGGACGGACACATCGACGTTGTCCTGCGTCTGGACCCCGCAGATGGAATGGGCGACCTCCCTGAGTTTGGGATGCTTCTGACCTGCCCGCCGGAGCTGGAGAACCTGCGCTGGTACGGCGAGGGGCCGGCTGAGAGCCAGGGAGACCGGCGGGGTGGCGCACTCCTCGGGGTTTACGAGGCCGATGTG
>CAMFDH010000066.1 GCA_945949035.1 uncultured Actinomyces sp. | reverse complement strand
CCGATAGCGCTGGCTTTTCGGAGAGCTGCACATGGCTTTGCGCGGCTTAGCTTGGCCGGTCATAGGCCCTCCTTTTCAGAAGCTGACTGAGACTCTCAGTGTAGTTCTGAACCTGCCCTCGTGGCGCTCTGACACCAACTGGTGGCAGGGAGAGTCCATGTAGCAGCGAACCTGACCGGACCCTTCCCACTAGGTAGTAGATAGCACAGGGACATCTCGTGTTCGGCGTAGAATATGTGCTGTGATGAGCGAACAGGCTAGCCAGGACGCTGCGGAAGGGCTCGTGTAACTGTGGCACAGGATGCGACAAATGGAATCGAGGAGCGCGATAACAAGCGCTCCTTGGCTTGGCGCGTCTTCTTCGAGGCCAGTACCCGCCTGCAGGGCTCACTTGAAACCCAGCTAAAGACCGGGGCGAATATGTCCCTGTCTGACTACAACATTCTCCTGATGCTCTATGAGACCGAGGGGCGCCAGATGCGGATGGGTGAGCTGGCCGAACACCTCGGGTTTATCCCCTCCCGATTGACCTACCTGGTGGGTGGTCTGATTAAGGCCGGCTGGGTGGACAAGAAACCCAGTGGTACCGACAGGCGTGGCTACGTTGCCGTGCTGACGGACTCCGGGGTTGAGGCCACTGAGCACGCTTCAAGGATCCACCAGGCTACGGTTCGTCAGCTGCTACTGGACGACCTGACGGATGCGCACATCGATCAGATAGTTGATGCTTTTGGCCACCTCGACCTGAGGGCTCACCCCTAACCGGCGCCGACCTACTTGACCTGAGTCTCTTCTACCTCTGTCTTAGGGGTCTTCTCATCTGAATCAATGCTGAAGCCCGCATACTTCTGCCTGCGCCGTCTTGCCAGGATGCCGCGAACGACAGCGGTGATCAAAAGGATGATGATGACCCAGGGCAGGGCGATCAGGAGGGCGTAACCAATAACCTCAAATGACTTGAGGATGAACTGCCAGGCTTTCTCAAAAGAGAATCCTGACGAGTCCACCTCAGTCGAGAAGTTGACGTAGAGGTTAGACATCTCAACCTGGCCGGACAGCCACTCGAGTTGGGCGTTGAGGGAGTCTAGTTCTGCCTGGCGTTGGGTCAGTCCATTCTCGGCTGCAATCAGCTCTTCGACGGTTGTTGCCTGTTCCATCAGGGCCTTAAGCCGGTCGATCGAGTCTTCCAGGACTGCGATTCGAGCATCCAGGTCTGTCACCTGCTGGGTGACGTCCTGGTTATAGACGGAAGCATTCTCCACGCGCCCAAGACTGTCGAGTGAGGACATCACCTCATCGAACCTATCCGCGGGGATTGCTGCCGATACTGAGGCATAGGGCTGGTTCTGGTAGTCCGAGGACGAGCTTGAATCAATACGTCCCCCGAGATCCCGAACCTGCTCGCTGAACTCGGCGGCCTTACCGCGAGGATCCGGAGTGATGACTGTTGCGTCCCCCGAGACGATAGTCGAAGAACCAACCTGGGTCTTGGCATCTTCAGCCGAGCCCATGTCCATGTCTGCGCTGGCTGCATATTCTTCGGTTACCATGCCGCCATCAGAACCGGCCAAGCTTTCAACAGCAGAGTTGTACCCGGATCCTCCCGAGCAACCCGCAACACCCAGAGCCACGATGGCTAGCACCGTGATCAGCGGGCGCAGAACAGTCCTTGTTTTCATGCGCTCACAATAGGGGCGATTCAGCCCCAAAAACACGCTTCACCAGCCTTGAAACCGAACTGCAACGTCTAGGTTAGACGCCGTTTGAGGCATTTTCGGAGTTTGCACGGGGGATCTCGCCGGCAGCTGTCCGCGAAGCCCAGGAAACCAGGGTCTCAAGCGGACCTCGCTTCTTCGTCGCACTCAAAATGGTCCCTAGGAGGAGCAGAACAGCAAGTTGCCACCAGAAGGAAACCGCCAGGATCTCATACGTCCGTATCCACCCAATCGCATCGAGGGGGCGGCCTGTCCAAAGCATCAAAAAGGCTGTCATCGTGATGTGAAGGACGTATGAGGTGAGGGGAGTTGCGCCAACCTTGGCCAGGGGACGCAAAAGCACGGGGGTGGTACCAATCCTCGAGAAGACAGCCACCAGAAGGCAGATCGCCAGGACCGCACCGCCGCCCGTCTTCAGGATGTCAGCCGTTGAACCTGAGTGGGGACTGGCAATGAGCAGGGCGTTCCACCCCCCAAGAAAGGGGCTGCCATAGGCACTCTGGCCAAGTGCCGTCGCAATCTCTGTTGCCGCCCCGAATCCCTCGGCCTCGAGTTGGAGTGAAAGTGCATGAGTCTGAAAACTGTTGATGATTTCAGCCAGAGCCCATGCGGCGGCTCCAGACAGGGCAAAGATCAGGGCTGAGCGGACCTGATTCCTGCTTGTCAGGAGGGCGCGAGCCAGCAGGATTCCGATACCTAGGTAGATACTCCAAGTAAAGACCGGATAGGTCCCCGTCAGAAAAAGGGTGCTTAAAGTGCTGGGTACAGTCGAGAGATCAAGCATCCCGTGTCCGATGGACTGGCTGGTTTGAGTCTTGACCTCAAATGCTACGAGTGGTGTAACGATTGAAGCCCCCAGGAGAATCAAGAGGAGCGGAAGCTGGGGGAGAAGGACAAGCAGGGTGGCCACCATGATCGCCACCCCGTAGTAGACGAGAATGACGATGATGTTGTGATCGGGTAGGAATCCCATGAGGAATCCGATCATGGCAACGCTGCCGCCACGCACCAGGCCCGAAACGATTGCGGGTCCTCGCTGTCCTTCGGCAAGATAGCGCCTTGTGGAGAAAACAACCCCGAAACCGCCCAGGACGGCGAACAGTGTGGAGGGGAAACCCGAGGTCAGGTAATCGACCCAACCGCCGCTGCGAGCCGCGGGGAGAAGGTGGGCGGCCATCATCCCGACCAGAGCGAGGAAGCGCGCCAGGTCGACAGCGATGAGACGTTTCAAGTCGTTCTCCCTCTGAAATCGGGTGGCTTAAAGCAGAAGCCCGGCCGACAGGAGTCGACCGGGCAAATGCTATCTCGCGGAGACCGTTAGATCACCGGAAGATCAGAAACTAGTTCTTGCGACGGGGAAGAAGCACGGTGCCACCGAGCAGGCCCATGAGGCCGGTGCCGGTTGCCAGTGCAGAAACACCGAATGCGAGGATCGAGGTGAACAGCGAGCCACGCAGGAACGAAGCGTTCATTGCGGTGGTGCGCAGGCCCTGAGCCTGAGCGGCCTCAGGTGAATCATCACCGAACTCAGCCTTGGCTTCGTTGACAGCGGCACCAAGCTCAGCGTAGGTGAGGCCGCCGGTTGCGCCGAGGGCGTGCTTCTGGATGATTCCCTGCATAGCCCATGCGGAGATCGGGCCAGCAACGGTTGCGCCCTGGCTCATCGAGGCGTCATCCGGAACGGTCATGTGCTCAACGCGGAGGTTGGCGGAAACGGCGAACCAAGCGACGACGCCGCCGATCATCATGAGAGCGCCAACGACGATCATGATCCATGCGACGACGGTGCGGTATACGCCGGGGTTTGTGGAGGTGGTCGACTCTTGCGACATTTTTATCCCTTTACGGAAACGGTGCTTCTCGGCTGGTGCCGATGGCTGATTACTAGGTCAGTAAAAGAATAGGGAATTTGGCGAGAAGATAATGGCGTTTTACGGGCCGAAGGTCCTAAAGGACACCAAACTGTAACCAGGGGTCGGCTAGCCGCTGGCTAAGATCCGCGAGATTCCGCTGTTTCTGCAGATGTTTCAGAACTGAAGGCGTAGGCCCAAGGCCATACAGTGTGTGAGCAAGGTCCCTGCCAGACGGTCGAAAGTCCCGCGAGTGTCTGGCCCTAAATCCCCGGGTAATGACGCTTAAACGTCCCTGAGAGCTTTCCTAAATAAGGTCAGAAACTCTGCGATCTCCTCGTCGCCAACTGTGAGCGGCGGAGCAAGGCGGATCACCCGGGCATTCGGGCTGTTCACGATCAGTCCCGCAGCGCGCGCAGCAGCAGCAACCTGGGGAGCAACATCCTCTTCTAGCTCAATTCCCAAAAGCAGACCTCGTCCTCGAACTGCCTTTACGAGTGGTTCATTGAGGGCAAGAATCGCGTCGGCCAACTGCTGACCGCGAAGCACGGCGTTACCCGCCAGGTCCAGATCGACGATGGTGTCGAGGACGGCTTGGGAGACATGGCATCCGAGGGGGTTGCCCCCAAAGGTTGTGCCGTGAGCCCCGGGGTAGAAGAGGTCGGCAGCTTCGCCGTAGGCAATACAGGCTCCGATGGGGAAACCCCCGCCGAGTCCCTTGGCAAGCGTGATGATGTCCGGGGTGATCCCAGAGTCTTGAAAGCCAAACCAGGAGCCGGTTCGTGCAATGCCGGTTTGAACCTCATCCACTACCAAAAGGGCACCAACCTCTGATGTGAGCTCACTGGCGCGCGTCAGGAACTCTCGCGAAAGCGGAACCACCCCGGCTTCACCCTGGATGGGCTCAAGAAAGAGAGCCGCAACGCGCTCATCCATCACGGCCTCGAGCGCTTCGACTGTGGGTTCGATCCGCGTCACCCCGCCGGGGAGCGGCTCGAATGGCTCTCGGTAGCGGGGGTTTGACGTGAGCGACAGGGCGCCGAGAGTTCGTCCGTGGAAGCTACCTTCAAGGGCAACCACTGCGTTCTTTCCAAGGGGTGTGCCGTGCAGGCGAGCCAGCTTGAGTGCCGCCTCATTAGCCTCGGCGCCCGAGTTGGTGAAGAAGACTCGCCCACTTGGTCCGGCTCCAGAAATGTCCAGAAGGGTTTCCGCCAGCTTCAACTGGGGTGGCGAAACGAAGAAGTTAGAGATGTGAGCCAGAGTTGCAGCCTGCTCCGAGATGGCTGTAACAAAGGCAGGATGCGCGTGACCGAGGGCGTTGACGGCAATACCAGCGAGGAAATCAAGATAGCGTTTTCCGCTGCTGTCCCAGACGTGGCAGCCTTCGCCGCGGACCAGTTCGGCCTGCGGCTCGCCGTAGCTGTTCATCAACACCTGTGCTGCGCGACCCTGCTTACTCACTGTCTGCCCTAACTTCGGTTCCGATTCCCTGATCCGTGAACAGCTCGACAAGTACCGAATGGGGTACGCGCCCGTCGATCACCGTCGCGGTGGACACGCCGCCCTCGACGGCTTCCAGGCAGGCCCGCATCTTCGGGATCATCCCCGACTCCAGCGAATCAAGTAGGCGCGCCAGCTCGGTGGCTTCAATCTGGGACACCAGTGAGTCCTGGTTGGGCCAGTCAGAATAGAGACCCGCAACATCGGTCAGTAGAACCAACTTCTCGGCGCCGAGAGCCACTGCGAGCGCTGCGGCAGCCAGGTCCGCATTGACGTTGAGGGCGGTCCCTGCATTGCCGCGCTCGGGAGCGATTGAGGAGATCACCGGAACGCGACCGGCCTCGAGCTGGTCAAGAACGGTCTCGGGATGAACTTCAACCACCTCGCCCACCTGGCCGAGGTCGACCGTCTGCCCCTCGACCTCAACCGTCATTTTCTCCGCCGAGAAAATCGCAGCATCCTCACCGCTGAGTCCCATGGCCATCGGACCGTGCTCATTGATGAGGGCGACGATCTCTGGGTTGACCTGGCCCTGCAGAACCATGCGCACCACATTCATCGCCTCTGAGGACGTGACACGGAAGCCAGCCTTGAACTCTGACTCCACCCCGAGGCGCTGAAGCATCTCTGAAATCTGCGGACCACCACCGTGAACCACAACCGGGTGAACGCCAACGTAGTGCAGGAATGCAATGTCCTCGGCGAAAGCCTGCTGCAACTCCTCGTTCACCATGGCGTTACCGCCGAACTTAATGACGATGATTTTGCCGCTGTGCTGTTTCATCCAGGGCAGGGCCTGAACAAGAGTGTTGGCGAAACGCCGAGCTTCTTCCGGGGCCTGAAAGCGGTACTTAATGGGGTTCATGAGGAGTATGCGCTGTTCTCGTGGACGTAGTCGTGGGTGAGGTCGTTGGTCCAGATGGTGGCTGTCGCCCCGCCAACATGGAGATTGATACCGAGGTCGACGGCTCGGGGGGTGAGGTCGACCAGGTCACGGGACTGATCGGGACCTCCCTTTGAACAGACCCGCACCCCGTTCATGGAGACATCCACGTCGTCCGGATCGAACTTGGCGCCAGTCGTGCCCATGGCGGCGAGAACACGTCCCCAGTTGGGGTCATTCCCGAAGATAGCCGCCTTGAAGAGGTTGTTGCGAGCAACCGAACGACCAACTTCGAGAGCGTCCTCGACACTGGCGGCCCCGGTCACGGTGATGGCAATGTCGTGGGAGGCGCCCTCGGCATCTGAGAGTAGCTGCATCGCAAGATTGAGGCAGACAGCCTGCAGCGCGTTCGCGAACTCACCGGGTTCAGGCACAACCCCTGAAGCTCCCGACGCCATCAGCGTTACCTGGTCGTTTGTGGACATACAGCCATCAGAGTCAAGGCGGTCGAAGGTAGTCGAAGTCGCCTGGCGCAGGGCAACGTCACACTCGGATGAGTCGAGGACGGCGTCGGTGGTGAGGACCACCAGCATGGTTGCCAAGCCGGGTGCGAGCATGCCCGCCCCCTTCGCCATCCCCCCAATCGACCAGCGGGCCTCCGAACTGTAAGTGGCTGTCTTGGCGTGGGTATCGGTGGTGAGGATTGCTTCACTGGCAGCAATGCCACCTTCAGCCGAAGCCTGGCCAACAAGCTTTGAAAGCGCAGAAAGAATGGGCTCACGAAAAGCCGGACCGCCCTCGCCAATCAGGCCGGTTGAGCAAACCTGGACCGCGATGGGATCGACCCCAAGTAGATCCGCGGTGCCCTGAGCCGTGAGGACCGAAGTTTCATAGCCGTAGGGCCCCGTGAAACAGTTCGCTCCACCGGAGTTCAGGACGATGGCCGCAACCTGACCAGCAGAGTCAGCGAGTGCCTGACGCGACCAGCGAATGGGGTTCGCCTGGGCTCGGTTCGACGTATAGACGGCAGCTCCCGACCGCTTCGGACCGTCATTGATGACGATGGCGAGGTCGTTGGCCCCGGAAGACTTCAGCCCAACGGCGAGTCCGGCGGCACGAAAGCCACAGGGAAAAGTAACGGTCACGGTGCAAC
>CAMFDH010000065.1 GCA_945949035.1 uncultured Actinomyces sp. | reverse complement strand
GGTTCCTCCGTCAAGAGAGAGTAAGAGAGGGTCGAGGGTTAGTTCTGTTCCATAGACGATGGGCAGCCCCGTCTGCCGTCCGGCTTGCGCAGTTTGGACGGCAGAGTACATTCCATCTACATCGAGGATGGAGATTCCCGTCAGACCCAGCTGCTGAGCCTGCTCAACCAGGGCAAGGGGGGTGTCTGTTCCCTCTAGGAATGTGAACGCACTATGTGCGTGCAGTTCCGCGTATCCTCGATCTTTCACCCCACCACTCTATCGAACATATGTTCGATGAGGTCGTGGGGAATGGTCAAGTTGGCTCACATGGCTTGGTTGTTTACCCAAGCAGTTACCCGAACGAACCGCCTGATTCTTCGAGGTAGCAGGAAGCGCAGAGGGATTCGTAGCTAACTCCGGCCCCGTCAATGGAGATCTGATCACCGGCGAAGATGAACCGCCCATCCACTTGACGACCGTTGAGGATGGCCTTCTTGCCACACCGGCAAATGGTCTTTAGTTCTTCCAGCGTGTTCGCAAGTGCCAGAAGCCGCTGCGACCCAGGAAAGATGTGGGTCTGAAAATCAGTTCGCAGCCCATAGGTGAGAACGGGAACCCCATCGAGAGTGGCGATGCGCTGCAGGTCCTCAACCTGCTCTCCGGTGAGGAACTGAGCCTCATCTACCAGCAGGGCCGCAACGGGAGGAAGGTTGTCAACCGTGGCAACCAGGGCATCGGGATCGTAACCGCGAGCATGTCGCGCAAATAGTTCCCGAACATCGTCCTGGGGGGTAACAAGGAAATCAACCTCCCGGGCAACCCCCAGCCTGGAGATGATCTGCGTGTCCCCCTTGGTATCTACCGCTGGCTTAGCCAGCAGGACCCGCTGGCCCCGTTCCTCATAGTTGTAGGCCACCTGCAGCAGCGCAGTCGACTTACCCGAGTTCATTGCTCCGTAGCGAAAGTACAGTTTTGCCATCTTCCCTCCCGTGGTGAGTTTAGCGATGGATTTCGGCGGTGGCATACACACCCTCAACCCACCATTCAGGTCCCCGCTGTACGAGGAGTAGATCCGGGGCCCCGGTTCTTGAAACTCTCAGATAGCAGCGTGGGGCATGCTCTTTATTTTCGGGGCTCCACCACCGTCCTCGGACCATCCACAATCCCTTAGTTTCAGAGAGTGGGTGGTTCCCTGAGGGAAGTTCTGGATGATCCGTGCTGAGAATCAGGTATCGGGGATTTCCGTTGAGGAACCCCCTGCGATTCACCCAGATTCGCCCGGTTGTCCCCTCTTTTCTTTCCCCCATGAGGAGGGCGGAGGGCGGTTGCTCAAAGAGGATAATCGGCGGGGACGCAACTGATCCTTCCCACGGCCCACTGCGCGGAGGCAGATCTTCCACTTCCGCACCCCAGGACTGGAACAGGCTTCGAGAGCGAGGATCAAACCCACCGTGGATGATGGGAAGAACCGCCGCTTCTTCACCCAGTAGCGCCTGCACCTCTTCAACTGCCAGTCCGGCCTTACGCCGGGATTGCCCCCCTCCCCAGAGGGGATCTGAGTCAGGGATCTGCGCCGGATAGAGGGCTGTAACCCTGATCCAGCGCAGGGCATTGTCATCTGCGGAACCTTCGAGAGCCGAGGAGGCATCTGACATTCCTTTGAGCTGCCAGGTGATTCTTTTCCCAACCTGCGAGGAAGACATGGCGTCAAGGAGTGTCCAGGTCCGTTCGGATACCACCCCGCCACTGCGTTCAATTGAGATGCGAACCGTTGAGGAGTAAAGCCCCCTTTGAACGAGGAGATCCGAAAGGCTGTTGGCGGCGCGGCGAACCGCAAAAAGAGCCTGATCAACAGACAGGGCCGGTGGATCCACTTCCACCTCAACCCCCACCTCCCCCACGTTTCGGGAGGTTGTCTGAGCCAGCTCCCCCTCTCCGGTGGCAAGGCGCCACAGCGCCTGCCCACTGGCCCCAAACCGTGTCAGTAGAGGGTCGGCCCCGAGTTCACGCAACTGCCCCACCGTATGAATACCAAGTGCTGCCAGGATGGGAAGCTCCTTCCCCACCTCTCTCCTTTGACGGGGAGGAAGATCTTCCACAAGCTTCAGGAGCTGCTGTTGCCCTAGGAACCGTCCCGTTTCCGATGGGGGCACAATGGCACCCTGGCGTGCTGCGAGCAGGGCACCCGCAAGCGAGTCTGCGATCCCCACCTGACACTCAGCCCCTGTTTGTAGTGCAACCTGTTCAGCAAGCTCAGACGCTAACTCCCCCTCACCTCCGGCCCACTTTGCCGGCCCCCGAGCCAGCGCGAATGCCAAACCGGGCTTCACAGCCACCACACCGGGCGCAAAATCATCAAAGACCTGCAAGATCACCTCAAAGGCAGCGCTCTCACGGTCGTCATCGGGCGGAAAAATCAGGAGGTCCGCGCAGTGGTACTGAGCCATCACCTGCCTCATCCCCACCCTGACTCCGAGGCGAAAAGCAGAGGGGGTGACCACTGCGACACGGCCGTGATGAACCACCGCCGCGGGAGCACCCACGGGAACATCAACGACCAGCGCATTGAGCTCCCAGTTGGGAATCCACAGGGCCACATACCGGGGTAGCCTTACCCCCCTATCCACCATCAGGAAGCCTCTTTCCTGTACCTCAACAGAGGATTCTCTGCCACCGCCGACCCGCCCTCTACACGGTCGGTGAGGGGGAGACTGACAGTCACCCAGGGGCGCATGGTCAAAATGGTGGCCCCCACGGTCCGAGCCCTAGCAGCCAGAGCCCTCTGATGGCGGGGTTCCACCCCAACGTTGCCGACGACAACGATTGAAAAACCCTCAAGGAGGCTGCCGATAACCTTGGCCCCCTGCTCCCCCACAGAGCGGATGAGAACAATGCGACTGAGATCAACCCCGAGTTCCTCAACCCCCTCCCAGGAGACATCATGCAGGTCGACGACAGCCACAAACTGCTCTGGCCTAGTCATCTGAACCAGGGCCCGAGCCGCCCCTTCAATAGTTCCGTCCAGGTGGTAAACCCCCCGACCCGGAGCTTCCCACCCCTGGATTTTTTCAGGAGTGGGCACCACTTCCTGGCGTGCTTCAACCCGGGCTAAAACGGCCCTGGCACGACGCAATCTGTCTTCTTGCTGTGCAAAGAGACCTGCCATAATCCACCCCCTACTCGAACATATGTTCGATCATAAAGGTCTGATCCGACATCTGCGAGCCCCATAACCATCCCGGTGACTACGTCAAATCTCACCGTGAGAATCGGCGCTGAAACTACGACCTTTCCCGCGGAGGTGAAACAATGGCGCGGTGCTTCACATTGCTTTCTTCGAACCCCGCATCCCCGGCAACACCGGCGCTGCTATCCGTCTGGCGGCCTGCACCGGAGCCATGCTGCACCTGGTCGAACCCCTAGGTTTCGACATGGAGGACACCAAGTTACGTAGGGCCGGACTGGACTACCACGACCTAGCCCACGTTAAGACCCACCCCGACCTCGACTCTCTCCTGGCAGAGATACCGGGTCGCATCTGGGCTTTCACGGGACGAACCAACCGCACCTACACAGAGGTTGAATACGCGGATGGCGACTGCCTTCTCTTTGGCGCGGAACCGGACGGCCTACCGCAGTGGGTCATGGATGACCCCCGCATGACCGCCCTCATTCGTATCAATATGGTCGAGGGGGCACGTTCGCTAAACCTGGCCAACGCAGCTTCTATCGCCACCTATGAGGCGTGGCGCCAACTGGGCTTCAACGGCGGCAACTAGCCGGCATCGTCCTCGAGAGTCCCCCTGCCACGTCGTAGGGGCCGCTCAATCCCTTCGGCAATCTCAACTATGCGTCTCGGGTTTGACCACCACAGCCAGACCAGGCCCACCGCGGGAAGAATGAAGCCGAGGAACCGGGCGTGAACACCAAATTCAGTCCACGGCGACCAAACCGTGGTGGGACCAAGCCCCGATAGCCCCACCACCAGGGGTCCCCCGAGCGCAACAATCATGCTCACCCAAGCCACCCTGCGCATCCTGCGCCCGTTATGGGTGAGACCAACGGCCGCCAGTAGGTAGATGGTCCCCGCCAGGAGAGTCACCAACGGAACCCCCGTGTCCCCGGAAGTATCTACAAATAGCTGGGTCACCGCGACCACCACGAGGGCGACCCCGACAATCCAGAAGGCGGCCATAACAAGTCGTCCTAGACCGAGTGATGCCCCCCGCTCATCTCGTAGCGCGGCGTCGGTGTCCGCACTCGGGGTGGGGGCCTGAAAAGTCATCTCACCATCCTACTTAGTGACGGGCTCAACCAGGAGTAAGTGGGAAATTCTTTCAAAGCGCAATCCTGGGACCCCTGTCCTAGAAGAACGTGGCAGGTCTTGCACCCTCTCCCCTACGCCAGCACGCTTCCACATGTGACAATAGAGAGGTACAACCACGGCGGTTGAAGGTTGAAGTCAAGGAGTTGAGGACACTTGAGTGAAGCAGACTACGACATTGTCATACTAGGCGCCGGTTCCGGAGGTTACGCAGCAGCGCTGCGCGCCGGACAGCTGGGGCTTAGGGTCGCGTTGATCGAAGGGGACAAGGTCGGTGGCACATGCCTGCACCGTGGCTGCATCCCCACCAAGGCGTACCTGCACGTAGCAGAGACAGCGGACGCGATTCGTGACGCTGGCCCCATCGGTATCGATGCCAGCCTAAACGGAATCGACATGGTCAAGGTTGGCAAGTACCGCGACAACATTGTCAACAAGCTCTACCGGGGTGTCGAGGGTCTTCTCGCTTCCCGCAAGGTTGAAGTTATCAAGGGTTGGGGCCGCGTCACCAGCCCGAACACCATTGAGGTGAACGGCAAGACCATCACTGGTAAGAACCTCATTCTTGCCACCGGATCGTATTCACGCACCCTCCCCTCGCTGCCCATTGAAGGCCGCGTCATCACCTCTGAGCAGGCGCTGCAGATGGAGTGGATCCCGAAGCATGCCATCATCCTCGGTGGCGGTGTGATTGGTTCTGAGTTTGCTTCCGCTTGGAAGTCTTTCGGGGCTGACGTCACCATCGTTGAGGGGCTTCCGCACCTGGTTCCCAATGAGGACGAGGTCATCTCCAAGACCCTGGAGCGTGCTTTCCGTAAGCGTGGCATCAAGTACCACCTGAACTCGCGTTTTGCAGGTGTCACCCAGGACGAGGGCGGCGTTCACGTCTCTACTGAAGACGGTAAGACCATCGATGGCGACCTCCTTCTCGTTGCAATTGGTCGCGGCCCTGTCACCCAGGATCTCGGTTTCGAGGAGATCGGTGTGAACATGGATCGCGGCTTCGTCCTCACAGACGACAAGTGCCGCACCGGGGTTCCGGGCGTCTACGCCGTTGGCGACATCGTCCCGGGCCTCCAGCTGGCACACCGTGGCTTCCTCCAGGGCATCATGGTTGCCGAGGAGATCGCGGGACTGAACCCGGACCCGATCGATGAGAACACCATCCCTCGCGTCACCTTCACTGAGCCTGAGATCGCTTCGGTCGGTCTGACTGAAACCCAGGCCAAGGAAAAGTATGGCGCTGACAAGATCAAGTCCGTCGACTACAACCTTGCAGGTAACGGCAAGTCCAACATCCTGGGCACCACCGGCATGATCAAGCTGATCGGTGTTGAGGACGGTCCCATCGTTGGCTTCCACGCCATCGGCGCCCGCGTTTCCGAGCAGATCGGTGAGGGCGAACTGATTGTTGGCTGGGAGGCTTACGCAGACGACGTCGCGAAGCTTATCCACGCACACCCGACGCAAAACGAGGCGATTGGTGAGGCCGCAATGGCACTTGCTGGCAAGCCCCTACACGCACACGACTAGAGACAGATAGCAGGAGAAAAAGGATAACCATGGCACAGTCCATCAAGATGCCGGCCCTCGGCGAGTCGGTAACAGAAGGCACCGTCTCAGCGTGGCTCAAGAGCGTGGGCGACACGGTCGAGGCCGACGAACCCATTGTTGAGGTCGCAACCGACAAGGTTGACTCTGAAGTCCCCTCCCCGATCTCTGGCGTTCTGCTCCAGATCCTGGTTGAAGAGGACGAAACCGTTGAGGTCGGAACCGATATCGCCATCATTGGCGAGCCCGGTGAGGCCGTTGGCGGCGCACCCGCAGCGGAGGCAGCCCCTGTCGTAGAGGCAGCCCCCGTCGTCGAAGAAGCTCCGGCACCCTCAGCACCCGCAGCATCCGCCGCGCCTGCTGGTGATGTCACCGAGGTAAAGATGCCGGCGCTTGGCGAATCGGTCACCGAAGGAACCGTCTCCGCCTGGCTCAAGAGCGTCGGGGACAAAGTTGACGCTGATGAACCCATCGTCGAGGTCGCAACCGACAAGGTCGACTCTGAGGTTCCCTCTCCCATTGAGGGCTACCTGGTCGAGATCCTGGTTGAAGAGGACGACACGGTTGAGGTTGGAACCGTTATCGCCCGAATCTCCACCTCTCCGGCAGGTGCCGCACCCGCTGCCGCCCCGGCAGCCACTCCGGCACCGGTAGCAGCAGCTGCACCCGCGGCGCCGGCCCCCGTTGTCGCGGCACCACCTGCACCTCCTGCTCCTCCGGTTGCTCCCCCGATGCCGCCCATGCCTCCGGCACCCCCGGCACCCCCGGTTTCAGCACCCGCACCCGCAGCCCCGGCTGAGGCACTTGCTCGTGCAGCCTCGACTGGCACCGTTGTTCCCCCCGCCCCGGGCGCCCCTGCTGCAGCCGGCTATGTCACCCCCATCGTTCGCAAGCTCGCGAAAGATAAGGGCGTCGACCTCGCAGCTGTCACGGGCACCGGAATCGGCGGACGTATCCGCAAGGAAGACGTCATCGCTGCTGCTGAAGCACTGACCGCCGCACCGGCAGTATCGGCCACCCCCGTGGCCACAGCGGGAACAGGCAAGATTGAGATCTCAGAGGAGGCCGCAGCACTGCGAGGCACCACTGAGAAGATGACGCGCCTACGCCAGGTCATCGCTCGACGCATGGTTGACTCACTGCAGACTGCAGCGCAGCTCACCACGGTGTTCGAAGTGGATGTCACCGAGATCTGGAACCTGCGTGCCAAGTACAAGGATCAGTTCGAAAAGGTTCACGGCACCCGCCTCACCTTCCTGCCGTTCTTTGTCAAGGCAGCAACCG
>CAMFDH010000064.1 GCA_945949035.1 uncultured Actinomyces sp. | reverse complement strand
CGGTTCACCTGGAGGCCCAGTGGCACGTCCACGTGCGGGGCCGGAGCTTCTACTTGGACGCGGCGATTCCCTCCAAGAAGATCGGGTTTGAGTTTGATGGTGTCTCCAAGTTCGCCCTGAACCAGGCGGAGTGGAGCAGACAAACGCAGGAGTTCCTACAGCGCCAGAATCTTCTCACCGGGGCGGGGTGGACGGTGATTCGCTTGACGTGGGGGGACGTGGTGGATGTTGGCCGTGCGGAGGCTCTGCTACGGCGGCAGTTGGAGCCTTTCGGGGTGTGCGGCTAGCGCCCTGGGCAACTCCTCTCCGCGAAATCGCTTAACTCGGCCACAAAACAGTGTTATTGTCCCCAAAGTTGGCTGAGTTAAGCGATCTCGCGGGGAGAGATGGTGTGGCGGCTACGCCCGGGCCCGGACCTGGCGGCGAGAGGCCCTGCTGGTGCGGGGCGGCGCGAACAGCACCCACCCCACCAGCGCCGACCCGCCCACAAACCACACAGCCCACCACGGGAACCCAGCGCTGAGCCCACCACGGGAACCCCGCCGTTAGCCCACCACCGGCAATGACCCGGTCCCCCCGCATCAGCACTCGGGGTATCAATCCGCTGAGCGTGCACCATAAACCTGTGAGAGTTCACTCCGATGGGTGTGCAGGTAAACAGGGTCACCCAGTCTTCGCCCTCGACGATCTGCAGCGACTCGGTCTGCCCGGGCAGCACGGTTTCCGTGGAGCGCACCTCGTAGTAGTGGTCTTCGCCGAGGACGGAGATCCAGAACTGGTCTCCCACCTGCGCATCAACCAGTCTGGTGAACAGTTTCGCGTTGGGCAAGCCAGAGTGAGAGGTAAGCACCGCCCTCGTCGACGGTCCCCCAACGGGCAGCGACGTGCCGTACATGTGCCCGACGCCCTTGGATATCACCGCGTAAGTCGCGCCGTGGTAGACGGTCAGCGCGATGCCCAGCCGGGGATAGTTGACCGTCCCGATGGCGTCGGTCCCGGTCAGGCGCAGCAACTCCTCGTACGCAAGGTATTTGGGGCTGCGCAGCTTCTCGTCCTCGCTCACCGAAATGTAGGGGTCGGTGAGTGGCCCGGGTTGAAGTACGTCGTTATGCGCGTAGGCGGCCGCCAGGATGCGTTCGCGTTCCGCCGAGGGCGTTGCCTCCACCTGCTTCACAGCTGAGGGACCGACCGTGCCAAGGGAGCGGTGAGCGGGGGCGGGGATGCAAGGGGGTGCCCGGCGCGCTCGTGGACGGGAGGGCCAGCGCCGGGCGGGCACGCAAAAGGGCGGGACCCCCTACTGGGAATCCCGCCCTCTTCGAGCCCTAAGGCTCTAAGTAGAAGCTTGCGACACTAGGCCGCAGAACTTGCTAACTAGCCAATGATCTCGATGACCTTACCTGAACCAACGGTGCGGCCACCCTCACGGATAGCGAAACCGAGGCCAACCTCCATTGCGATGGGCTGAATCAGCTCAACGTCAATCTCGGTGGTGTCGCCAGGCATAACCATGTCGCGGCCCTCAGGCAGCTGGATGATGCCGGTGACGTCCGTGGTACGGAAGTAGAACTGCGGACGGTAGTTCGAGAAGAACGGCTTCTCACGGCCACCCTCAGCCTTGGTCAGGATGTAGACCTGGCCGCGGAACTTGGTGTGAGGCTGGATCGAACCCGGGATAGCAATAACCTGGCCGCGCTCAACATCGGTACGCTTGATACCGCGAAGCAGAAGACCACAGTTCTCGCCTGCCCAAGCCTCATCCATCTGCTTGTGGAACATCTCGATACCGGTAACGGTCGTCTTCTGCTCCGGGCGCAGACCCAGGATGGCAACTTCGGAGTTGATCGGGAGCTTGCCACGCTCAACACGACCGGTGACAACGGTGCCACGGCCGGTGATGGTGAAGACGTCCTCAATCGGCATCAGGAACGGCTTGTCCATGTCGCGCTCCGGGGTCGGAACGAACGTGTCAACCGCGTCCATCAGCTCGGCAACCTTGGCGCCCCACTCGGCGTCGCCCTCAAGAGCCTTGAGTGCGGAAACCTGGATAACGGGAGCGTTGTCGCCGTCGAAGCCCTGGCTTGAAAGAAGGTCACGGACCTCTTCCTCAACCAGCTCGAGCATTTCTTCGTCATCAACCATGTCGGACTTGTTCAGTGCGACGAGGATGGTGGGAACACCAACCTGGCGAGCAAGCAGAACGTGCTCGCGGGTCTGTGCCATGGGGCCATCGGTTGCTGCAACCACGAGGATTGCGCCGTCCATCTGGGCGGCACCGGTGATCATGTTCTTGACGTAGTCAGCGTGACCAGGGGCGTCAACGTGCGCGTAGTGACGGTCCTCGGTCTGGTACTCAACGTGGGAAACGTTGATGGTAATGCCACGCTCGCGCTCTTCAGGTGCGTTGTCGACCTGATCGAACGGGCTGAAGGTGTTGAGGTCTGGGTACTTGTCAGCCAGAACCTTGGTGATCGCTGCGGTCAGCGTCGTCTTGCCGTGGTCAACGTGACCGATGGTGCCGACGTTGACGTGCGGCTTGTTGCGCTCAAACTTGGCCTTCGCCACTTTTTGTCCTCCTGGACTCGGGGTAGTTGATTCAAGCCTATGGGCCGATGTAACTCTACAACGGGGGCCAGCAACTACGGGGTTTCCTATTATTTTTGTGAGGGGAAACGCGGTTTCATAGGCGGCGGTCCTCTTCCGGAGCGATCATGTCGCCACCATCAAAGTTAGGCCGCCTATGAGCCCACGTCTATACCCCGGGGTTACTCGCCCCGAGACTTACCGATAACTTCCTCGGCCACGTTACGTGGAACTTCCGAGTAGCTATCAAACTGCATGCTGTAGACAGCGCGACCCTGGGTCTTCGAACGAAGGTCACCAACGTAACCGAACATCTCCGACAGCGGGACGAGGGCGCGAACGACGCGAACGCCAGCTGCTTCGTCCATCGACTGGATCTGACCACGGCGACTGTTAAGGTCACCGATCACATCACCCATGTACTCCTCAGGAGTACGGACCTCAACGTCCATGACCGGCTCAAGCAGCACGGGGTTCGCCTTCTTGACGGCCTCGCGCATTGCCATGGTACCGGCGATCTTGAACGCCATTTCAGAGGAGTCAACGTCGTGGTAAGCACCATCGAGCAGGGTTGCCTTGATGCCAACCAGCGGGTATCCGGCGAGAACACCGGACTCCATGGCAGCCTGCATACCCTTGTCGACCGAGGGGATGTACTCGCGGGGAACGCGGCCACCAGTGACCTTGTCCTCGAACTCGTACTCGGCCTCTGCGTTTGCTTCCATCGGCTCGATCGCGACGATAACGCGAGCGAACTGACCGGAGCCACCAGTCTGCTTCTTGTGGGTGTATTCCAGCTTTTCGACGCCCTTGCGGATGGTCTCACGGTAGGCAACCATCGGCTTACCGACGTTGGCCTCAACCTTGAACTCACGACGCATACGGTCAACGATGATGTCCAGGTGAAGTTCACCCATACCACCGATGATGGTCTGGCCGGTCTCCGGATCCAGCTCAACGGAGAAGGTGGGATCCTCTTCCGCAAGCTTCTGGATGGCGGTGCCCATCTTTTCCTGGTCGGCCTTCGACTTGGGCTCCACTGCCACGTGAATAACGGGCTTGGGGAACGACATGGTCTCAAGGACGATCGGCTTGTCGATAGCGGACAGCGTGTCACCGGTGGTGGTGTCCTTCAGACCCACAACCGCGTAGATGTGACCTGCGTGCGCCTCATCAACCGCGTTCTCCTTGTTGGAGTGCATCTGGAAGATCTTTCCAATGCGCTCCTTCTTACCCTTGGTCGAGTTGAGAACCTGTGAACCGGTGTCAACCTTTCCGGAGTAAACGCGGATGAACGTCAGCTTGCCGAAGAAGGGGTGAGCAGCAATCTTGAAAGCCAGAGCCGAGAAGGGCTCGTCTTCGCTGGGCTCACGGACCTCGGTGTTGCCGTCCTCTTCGTGGCCGGGCTTGAAGCCCTCCATTGCGCCAACGTCCAGAGGTGAAGGCAGGAAGTCAACGACAGCGTCGAGGACGGGCTGCACACCCTGGTTACGCAGTGCGGTGCCACAGTAGACGGGGAATGCATCGCCGACGACGGTCAGGGCGCGGATACCGGCCTTGATCTGCTCGTTGCTCAGCTCGAGGTTCTCAAGGTAAATGTCCATGAGCTCCTCGGAACCTTCCGCGGCAGCTTCCATGAGCTTCTCGCGGTATTCCTCGGCCTTTTCCTGCATATCAGCGGGGATCTCGCCCTCAACGATCAGGGCACCCAGGGTCGGGTTACCCTTCTCGTCCTTCGCCGGGAAGCGCAGTGCGCGCATCTCGATGAGGTCGATGACGCCCTCAAAGTCGCTTTCAGCGCCAATGGGAAGTTCCATGACGATGGGCTTTGCACCCAGGCGATCGATGATGGTCTGAACCGAGAAGTAGAAGTTCGCGCCCAGCTTGTCCATCTTGTTGATGAAGCAGATACGCGGAACGTTGTACTTGTCAGCCTGGCGCCAAACGGTTTCGGACTGAGGCTCAACGCCTTCCTTACCGTCAAACACCGCAACTGCACCGTCGAGGACGCGCAGCGAGCGCTCAACCTCGACCGTGAAGTCAACGTGACCGGGGGTGTCGATGACGTTGATCTGGTAACCCTTCCAGAACGTCGTCACAGCAGCCGAAGTAATCGTGATGCCACGTTCCTTCTCCTGCTCCATCCAGTCGGTGGTGGCGGCGCCGTCGTGGGACTCGCCAATCTTGTAGTTGATCCCCGTGTAGAACAGGATGCGTTCCGTCACGGTGGTCTTGCCGGCGTCAATGTGCGCCATGATGCCAATGTTGCGAACCTTGTTGAGGTCGGTCAACACGTCAAGTGCCACAGGTAATCCTTACTTGTCGTTCGCGGAACCCCGCGACTACCAGCGGTAGTGCGCGAAGGCGCGGTTGGATTCGGCCATCTTGTGCATGTCTTCGCGACGCTTCACAGCAGCGCCAAGACCGTTTGAAGCGTCCATGATCTCGTTTGCGAGACGCTCAGTCATCGACTTCTCACGACGCTTGCGCGAGAAGTCAACCAGCCAACGCAGACCCAGCGTGGTTGCACGCGAAGCGCGAACCTCAACCGGGACCTGGTACGTGGCGCCACCAACGCGGCGTGAACGTACCTCAAGTGCGGGGCGGATGTTGTCAAGGGCGCGCTTCAGAACAACGACGGGGTCCTGGTCGGTCTTTTCACCGACGATTGCAAGAGCACCGTAAACGATGCCCTCAGCGATGGACTTCTTGCCGTCCAGAAGGACGCGGTTGACCAGCTGGGAAACCAGCTTCGAGCCGTAAACCGGATCGTCAACCAGGGGGCGCTTGGGGACTGGACCCTTACGAGGCATTACTTCTTCTCCTTCTTGGCGCCGTAGCGGGAACGAGCCTGCTTGCGGTCGCGAACACCCTGGGAGTCCAGTGCGCCACGGACGATGCGGTAGCGAACGCCGGGGAGGTCCTTAACACGACCACCGCGAACCAGGACCATCGAGTGCTCCTGAAGGTTGTGGCCTTCGCCGGGGATGTAAGCGGAAACTTCCATGCCGCTGGAAAGGCGCACACGTGCGACCTTACGCAGAGCTGAGTTCGGCTTCTTAGGGGTGGTGGTGTAAACGCGGGTGCATACGCCGCGACGCTGGGGTGAACCCTTAAGCGCGGGGGTTGCGACCTTGCGCGGCTTGGGCTTGCGGCCCTTGCGGACCAACTGCTGAATTGTTGGCACTACTGCTCCGTCTCTTCTGACATATCGGGTGGTGTTTGATCTTCCCGTAAAGTCCCCTGCGCGCACCGGACACCGCCAGGGGCCGGCTCGCCATGACTGAAACCTTGACCAAACTGGTTGGTCGGGGCCAGGAGGATGACGCCCGGAGCTCCGACGGAGATGGAGCCCGCTGCTGCTATTTCACCCAACCACGTGGCTGGAACCCGGCACAAAACCGGTGCAGACTGGGAACCCGACGAGTCGAGTACCGAGAAACAGCGTAGTTGCAACGCTAACTTCCGGTCAACGCAATCCCTGTGCGATCCGACGCACTTTGCAGCCAATCCCCCTCGCGACAGGCCCGCACGCCCCGGCCCCAGCCCAAAATGCCAGCCCGTGTCTCTACTTCCCGCCGTGCTTGCGCTCCGGGACATGGAAGTCCACCAGTGTCATATGCCCGGTCTCCAAACCAGAGAAGGGGCGTGATCCCTTGAGCAGCGCGACGCCCGAGGTCGGGTACTTGACCTCCATCTGTCGCGCCGCAGGATCATCACGATTGCTAATGAGGGCCAGCGCGGTGGCAGCAATCGCCGGCTCATGCCCGACCACGGCTATGTGTCGGTGCTCCCCTCCGTGCGCGCGAATGACGTCGATGTATGCCAGGTGCGACTCATCGTAGAGATCGTCCAGGTACACCACGGGCCCCTGCAGTCCAGCATGCTCCAAGGTTTTTCGGGTCCGGGTTGCAGTGGAGCAGAGAATGAGGTCGAACTCCCCCACCTTGTCATTGATCCACTGGCCCGCAAGCGTCGCTTGCCTCTCCCCTCGGGCAGCCAGGGGCCGGTCATGGTCGGGCACCCCGTCGGGATATGCCGACTTGCCGTGCCGTAGGAAAACCAACTTCTGCTTCATAATCGCCCCCAGAAGTCAGCCCCACCACTCGACTTGAGGATGGGGCTGACCAAAACTAGATCCTTATCGACCTGTCTCCTAGAGAGGAAGACCGGCCTTCTTCAGTGCTTCACGAACCGGCTGGAACTGGATGGCAACAACTGCGCCACCGGCAAGCAGGCCCATGCAGAAAAGTGCCTTGAACAACTTCTTCATACCCGTACCTCTTTTCGTAGACCGTCACCCGAGACCTCAGGATGAGGACTGCGGACAGGTTGACTCACCCCACTTTAGTACGGCAATGACCTGCGACACGTAGGACCAGACACCTACAACAGACCAGATATCCCGACTTCGCGCTAAGCGGAGCCGTCCAGAAACCTCACCCACAGCAGCAGAGCGGCCCCACCACCGCAGACTCGCAGCAGGTGGGGCCGTCAGTGCGACAGTAACTACTTTCGGGGGTTCCACTCCCCCTTGGCAACTGCGGGGACGAAGTCCTCG
>CAMFDH010000063.1 GCA_945949035.1 uncultured Actinomyces sp. | reverse complement strand
CGGACGCCCGGATGGACAGTCCGATGACGGGGGCCAGAGATTTGATCCGGTCCTTGAGTTCGTCGATGAACTGGATGCGGGCAAAGAGCCCGCTTCCGGCATCGGCGGTCTCTTCGAACCGGGCCCCGTCCACCAGGTATCCGGCGAGGTCCTTGAAGCTCCGTTCGGGGCGCTCGTGGTCCTCGTCGGGGGTCGGGTGGTCGAGGTAGACATGGGTGCCCACAGGAAAAGCGGCAGGTCCGTCGCGTCGGAGAACTTCGGCGGGGTAATAACCGGAGCTTCCCTGGACGTCAGCCTCGATGATGCGAGTGCGCCAGATTCCCTTGGTGCCCTCGCTCTGACCTGCGGACATCAGAGGGGAAGCCTCGGTGAGAACGGCGGACTCGATGAGTTCCGCAGTGGCCATCCGAACCCCCTATGACTCTGAGTAGCTGTTCAGCTACACATGGTAGCCGCACTCGGGCGTAATTTATCTACTCAGTGTCACTTTTCATCACGCTCAGTTGCGTTCGCTGGGCTCCGTATCACCCTTGGAGATCGGATCGGGCTGCTTCGGAGCGGGCGGCATACCCGATACCGGGGGCCGACCACCCGGACGAGAACCCGCCTTGAGGGGATTCGTGACACCCGGCCTCGACTGATTTACCGGCGCAGACCCGGACGAAGCTGAAGTCGAGTCAGCAGGCTCCTTGTCGATGACCGGATTCGCCTTGGCCACAGCAGCGGCAATCGCCCCTGGGCGCAGAACCCAGGGCAGCTCCTCAACCGTGGGCGGCTTCGCCGGGAAGTCGTCCCACTTGTCGCGCCACGCGTCGAGCACCATCGCCCGGGACTCTTCGTCCGTCAGCAGGCCCATACGCACAGCCATGTCGATCGCCTGAAGGCGTCGGTGAATCGGCTCCTCATCGATCTCGGGCCACCGCAGACGCACCTTGATGCCCAGCATTTCGAAGATCCGCAGGTACGCCTCGTTCATCATGCGCTGGCGGGCCTGCATGACCAGCTTGGTCGACGTGTCCAGGGCCTCGGACGTGGACCGGTTACCGATCGAGGGGTCTTCCGTCAGCGCGGGAAGCGGCACATCCAGAGCAGCGGCCACCATCGCGGCCAGCGGACGCCCGGCGTCGAAATCCACCGCCCGCGAGTTCCCCACGGCTGACAGATCCTGCCCCGCGCCCAGAACTGCCGAAGCCCCCACCGAAAGAGGTTGTCCGGTGGCCGGGTCCGTGCGAGGAGTCTGCGCCAGCTGGGCGGCGGTCCGGCGTACACCGCGCGACTTCTCGTTGGTGACCTTCCACGCAAAACGTGCGTACGCCTTGGTGAGGACCGCGCAGTTCTCCAGGTACTCCTTGTACGCCTTGGTCCACCACACGGCGGGCAGGACGTCCGGCACACCCCAGCGCCATCCCGTCATGCGGTTGAAGGGGATGTGGACCATGACCAGGTTGTGGTCGGTCGGTTCGTTCGAGATCCGATTGCGCTGCACCAAGGGCCCCATCACCCGGCGGTTGGCCGCCGTGATGGTGAAGGTCGGGTACCAGACGGACTTGATCGAGTACTGCGCCTCGTCCGAACTCGGCCGATGGTCCTGGGCGTTAGGCCCGATCCAGGATCGTTCGGAGCGGCGCCCCGGCTGCGGGTTGGTGAAGGGCTGGGCGTCGATGTCCCCGGAGAATGCGTACTCCAGATCCCAGTCGTTCCAGGTCCTTCGGATGTAGAGAAGCTTCTCCTTGTTGCCCCGCTGGGAGACCCCCCCGGTGATCTCCTCGAAGGGCACACGCTGGACCGTTTTGTTCTTGCGGTCGACGAGGAAGAAGAGGTTGCCGTCGCAGGCGGCCGACATCTCGATCTCCATCTGGGCGAGGGTGCCGGTCAGGACGTCAGTCAGGCCGTCGGGGAGTGTGGGGTCGGTGTTCACGGTGCGAGGCCGACCCGGACCCTGAACGAACTCTTCGGGTACAACGCTGACGCCCGACCCCCAGATGTAGCCGGTACGCACTTTGAGCCCGCGTTCCACCAGCGGGTTGACGGTAGCCACTGCACGGCACAGCTCCGAGGCGCGGTGCAGGGAGTCGAGGGTGAAGCTGTTGCTGCCATCGGTGTACCCGGCGAGGGGGCGCCAGCCGATGTCCTCCAGAGCGAGCTGTGCGGTGCCGAACTCTCCAGCTTCGCTCATCTCGGCTCCGATGGAGCCGATCAGCTCCTCGTTGCGAGTCTCCAGGTTGGCGACGAGCGCCTTCACTTCAGTCATGGACATCTCGTCCAGTGACTTACCGTTGGTGTCCATAAACCTAGAGTAATCGCTAAGTAACTCTAGGTTTATGGACAGCTACAGTGTGTAGTGCTACCCGAAGGGTGACCCTGCCTGTCCGAGGGTCACGAGAACGCTCATCAACGCGGTGGCCGTGGCGGTGGCCGTGTACACCTTGATCTTGAGTTTTCCCATCTCCTCGGCCAGCCCCTCGGCCTCACTCCGATCCTCAGCAGCACGCCTGCGATCCTCCTCGGCGCGGAGAGCCAGAGTGTTGACCTGGTGCATCAGCTCCGTGGTACGTGTGTTGACCTGCTGAACCAGTGCGTAAATGTCCCTTATGGTGACGATCCCGTCGTCTCCCGACGTCATTCGCGACCGCCTACTTCCGCTTCTTGCTCTTGGTGGCGGCCTGCGCAGGCTCTTCCGCTTCGTCGGGCTCCTCCACGACAGTCAGATCCGAAGCCTTCTCGTCCCGAGACGACGGCACGCCATCGTGAGTGAAGGGCTCGGCCACATCCTCCGGCGCGAGATCGACACCCGAACCGGCGCTTCCCGCCGAACCCTTACCGATCGTGGTGAGCAGCGAAATCAAGGAAGCTACGACCGACACCGAGACCATCGCTGACCAGGGCAGCCCGTCAAGCTTCATCTCCTCGATGTCCGCGACCTCGAAGACTGCCAGCTGCGCGGCCAGGGCCTGAGCGAACGTAAGTACCGCACGCTCTCCTGCGTTGAGCCAGAACCGCTTGTCCGCCAGCAAGGAGTGAGTCATCTCGTACACCTCATGTCTGCGAAGGCCGCCCACGGATGTGGACGGCCGAATGCTGTGGAAGTGGTGACAACGTTCACCGGACCGGGCGGATGCCGCCGGAACGCGGCAGGAATGCCCTGGCTGGCCGTATGTCCCATGCCCCACAGTCTACGCAGCGTGACTGAATCTGCCTAGATTCTCACCGTCTGTCACATCTGGATCTGTCCCCTTGTCAGTGACAAGCGATCAGAAGGGGCTGATCGACATCTCCCGCAGATCCATCACATCTTCCAGATCCTCCGAGATCTGCGCCGCCGGATCCGGGGTCGTCGACCCCCCCGGCAGCCCCTCGGCCACCGGCGCCGTCGCGTACGCCAGCGCATCTGCAAAGTCCGGGCTCCGACCGTGGTCCTTGCGCATCTGCTCCTTGGAGATGATGTACAGCTTCCCTGAACGGAACTCGTAGAAGACGATCCCCAGGTCATCCGTGATCCGGTCCGCGAACTCCCCTCCCTGGATCTTCACCGTCTCGTTGCGCATCTGCTGCCGCAGCTGATCGAACCAGTACGCCCGCGCATTGCCGTAGCCATGCACCGACCCCCCGACATCTACCGGAGGGGACGCAGACCCATGCAGCTCGTACACGCTGAACCAGGGGTCCGCCAGTAGAACCGCACGAGCGTTGAGGGTGTCCACCACGCCCGCACCCAGCCCAACCGCGTCGACCCGGATCTCCACCCACGACGCCTTCAGTCGTTCCTTCAGATCCTCGGCGATCTTCAGCACCTTGTGCGCTGAGGACACGGTGTCGGTACCGCCCCAGGTGTCCTCCACCCGAGCAGTCACCCCGGCGTGACTGACCACCACGTTCATGTCAGTGCCGAAACGGGCGACGTCGACCCCTAGGCGAACCACCGGCCCCACCGCCTGCACAGGAACCTGGTCCATCGACTGAGCCACCAGCGCTGGGGGGAACAGCGAGGACTTCGACTGCTCGGGGAACTTGGCAGTGACCTTCGAGATGTAACGGGGGTCGTCCGGCCCCCAAGCCCGAAGCCGGTCATCGGCCCACCCTCGGGAGACCAGCACTTCGTTCAGGAGAGCGGGGACCTTCTCGCCCGTAAAGTTCGGAGTGCTGCTCGCAGGGACGGAGATCCTGTTCCAGTCGTTGGCGACCTTCGGGTCCAAGAACGCCTTACCGAACTCCGTCTGCCGGTCGTCCGGGTTCCCGATGTACAGCATCCGGCAGGAGTCGCCGGTAGTGATGGCCTCGATACCTGTCCAGATCTCCTCCGGCAGACCGCAGGCTTCGTCACCAATGGCAAGCACGAACTTGCGGTGGATTCCCTGAAAGCCGTGAATGTTGCCGGTTGCGGGCTTGCGCCCGAAGGCGAGGATCTTCCCGTCCGGGGTCTTCCACTCATCTCCCTGCGTGACGTACCCGATCATCGGGGTACCTCGTCGTTTCGCAGTGGCGTGGTGCTTCCGGATCTCCTCCCACAGGATCTTGTTCACCTGCTGGTACGTGGGAGCGGTACTCACCACAACCGCTTCACCGATCGGCCTGGTGGAGATCCACCAGCAGGCCAGAACGGAGGCGATCATCGAGTTGTGCGTAGGAGTCATCGACCTTCCGCACAGGTACAGGTGATCTTCGGCCGCGACCTGAATGCAGAA
The DNA here is from genome assembly GCA_945949035.1 of uncultured Actinomyces sp. Classification (GTDB taxonomy): domain Bacteria; phylum Actinomycetota; class Actinomycetes; order Actinomycetales; family Actinomycetaceae; genus Scrofimicrobium. The sequence goes on along the minus strand of CAMFDH010000063.1, from coordinate 2,535 downwards.
TCCAGGGGTGGCAGCGGATTCCTTGGTGACAGCGACGACCGTTCGCTGCGTGTGCCAGGGGTCCGGCTCCGACGGTGCCTGCCACGCCTGACCTCGTACCAGAAGAGGTCTACTGCGAGGAGGACGAAAAGTGTGGCGGTACCCTCGGTCGCCGACCTCAGTGAACTTCCCCTCGGTCAAGCGCATGATCTTGCTCTCGACCGAAATGCATTTCATCCCGAGCGAGGTGACCAACTCGTGGAAGTCGTCCGACAGCTTTCGGCTGGTGACCTCGACGCCGCAGGTTCCTTCCTCTGCGTTCAAGAACCCGATGCTGTTCATCATGCCCCGCAACAGAGCCCATCGCTGCTCAATGCTGGCGCGGAGATACATCGCAGGGATGTGCTTGCGATCCCGGAGTCCTGCCTTGCGAAGCTGGGGCCGGAAGATCCGGGCGGTCTCGTCAGTCAGGCCGCTCCCGAGCCACATCCCCAAGGCGTAGGGGTCCAGAGGAAGGTCTGCTGTCGGTAGATCGAGAGCGGAAGCCAGCGGAATGAGCCAACGCTCCTCTCCGTCCGCTTCCAGGTTTTCCTGGATGGTTTCTGTGGTGACTGTCGTAGTGGCTGACCAGCGGCTCCGCCAGTCTTCGGGTTCCTGAGGATGGGTTTTCAGGTCGATGGCTGCCCATTCGTGCGGACCGCCTGCCAGGATGCTGGTTCCGTCGTCGAAGTGAACGCGGTAGTAGGGAACGTGCTGGACGGGGGTGCGGCCAGTGATTCGTGTCGGGCTTCCGTCAGATCCGAGGACATTCGTACCGACGGTCAGATCTCCCGCGCGTATCCAGCCGGTCGGGTGGCTTTCCAGGGGGACGGGGATCGCTTCGTCTGCACCGAGCACCTTGCCGGTGCCGTGGCACGAGGCGACTACGGTGCGCTTATTGTCGACTACGGAGTGTGAGATCTCCTTCTGCTTCGACCACATGTGCACGCCGAGGACATCGTGGGCCCAGCCCGCCGGGTTGGAGGCCCATGAAGCCTGTCGCGCCTGGTTGCGAAGCTCTTCAGCGACAGAACGAGCAATCTGCTTGTCCGCTCTACTCATCCAGATGCACCTCAGGCTCGTTAAGTACGTGAGGCAGCCATCATGCCTCGCGACATCACGGAGGGTAAACACTCAGATGCGGGGAGTAATCACCGTTCGTCCCATGCCCGGCGTGGTCTCGTCCTTCGACGAACGCGGATGCGCAGTCGTCGACACCCTGCACGACCGGTGGATGTACCTCTCCGGCGACCAGGCGTGGGTATGGGAAAGCGTCGAAGTCACCGGCAGCACCGCCCACCTCCTCGATGAGGACATGGAACACCTGCGCTTCTTCGTCGAAGCCGGACTCATGACCCTGGAGCGCGAGAGCCCGTCCTTGCCCTTTCCTGAACTGAAGACCCCCCACTGGCCTCCAGCGAATCCGCCTGGCGCACCCCAGGAACTGCCCCACGTAACCCTTCGACAACTACGGCGGGCCTGGGGGAAAGCCCTGCGTATCGAGTCGCTGTCCCTCCACCGGCTGGGGCACCGGATCGAAGCACTCCACCGGCAACCTGGCCAGCGGTACCTGACAGCACGTGCCGCAGGCCAACTCCACCTCATGACCCTGAAGGCCGCCCCGTGGAGGGCCACCTACTTCTACCGGTGCACCGAGCGCACCATCGCGATGGCCACTGTCATAGCGGCCAGCCTGCTCGGAGCCCGCGTCGACCTGACCTTCGGCATGTCCCACACCGCCAAGTCCCCCTCTTGGTGGTGCACCGTTCCGGACGGTCCAGTGGCCCGACCGCAGGCGACTCTGGCTGTTTCCACCTTCTGACACGTATCCCAAGGAGCCTGCCGTGTCTGTTTCTTTCGCTGTCGTCCTCTCGGTGACAGTGCTCAGCGTTACCGGTGCCGCCGTTTCCATCGCAGCGATCCGGGGATGGGTGGAAACGATCCGTATCCGTCAGGGCAAGGAAACAACGAACATCCGGTAACGCCGCCCCGGACGTTACGGATACAGGGTTTCCGCAGATCAAGACCCTGTTCCAGGGAGTCGAGCCCCCTGTTTCCGTAACGTTTCCGTGGCTGCCCCACAAGAGCGGAAACGGCGCCGCCCTCACGGGGGTAGGAGATGAGGTCCTGTAACCGCCCGTTGCGGTAACAGCTCCGGTGAGGGCGGCGCCGTGTCGTCTCACCCCCGCAGAGATGCACCTACAGGGGCGTATGACTTTATTCCATGGGGCGGCATACCGTACACACCCATGAGGAAAAATATGCCCCCGGATCCCGAACTACCCAACTGCGGCGACCGGTGGTGCGCACACTGCCCGAAGCGCTGGGCCCGCAACTCCACCTGCATCCAGGCCGACGCGATACAAGCAGAGGCCATCCGTCTCCAACGAACACCCAGCGCGTCCGATCAGCGCTTCCTCGACACCTACGACCTGGCACACCCGGACGAGATCTGGTCCGTCATCGCGCCGGACACCGAGAGCTGACCAGCAGAATCCAAGTGCGAATCTGATCCGC
>CAMFDH010000062.1 GCA_945949035.1 uncultured Actinomyces sp. | reverse complement strand
CGCATCACAGTGGAGAACGTCTCGCCCTCCAGCTTCTCCTTCTTGCGCTTACCGAAGGCGGCCTCAACCTGGGCCCGCTTGGTTTCGGAGGTGGCCTGACGCAGCGTGTCATAGCGTCCCTCTGGGTCCTCGGGGGCATTGACGACGCGTTCGAGGACGTCCTCGTCCAACCTGTCCTCATCGATGAGGCCGTAGCGGCGGATGTTGCGGTCACAGATAGCCTGCAGCCGCGCCAGCGCCTCTTCATCCCGTTCGGGTCGGAACAGCGAGGCGAAACGACGCTGGGACTTGAGGTACTCCTCGATGGGAGCCGGGCGACGGATCTTCGACACCGAGGTCACCTCACCGGCCTCGGCCTCAAACACGGGGAAGAAGCCGGTTTGGGTGGCCAGTCGCGCCAACTTGATCGTCTCGTTCGAGGGGGTACCCCAACCGAGGGGGCACGGCACCAGAACGTGGATGTAGCGGGCTCCGCTGAATGTCATGGCCTTGCGGACCTTGTATTCGAGGTCGCGCAGGTCAGCCACTGTTGCTGTGGCAACATAGGGGATTTCGTGTGCCATGGCGATCCGGGCCATGTCCTTACCCTGGCCAAAAACGTTGCCGGGGTGTTCGCCGACGGCCTGGGTCGTCGCCGTCCGCGCAGTCGGGGGTGTGGCGCCGGAACGCTGCACCCCGGTGTTCATGTAGGCCTCGTTGTCGTAGCAGATATAGAGGACGTCGTCGTTGCGTTCGAACATGCCCGACAGGCAACCCATACCGATGTCAACGGTGCCGCCGTCACCACCCTGGGCGACAACACGGGTTGACTTGCCCTTGGCTTTGAGGGCCGCTGCGACGCCGGTCGCCACCGCCGGGGCGTTGCCGAACAGTGAGTGCAACCAGGGCACCGTCCACGCCGACTCCGGGTACGGGGTCGAGAAGACCTCTAGACAACCTGTGGCGTTCACTGCCACCAGGTCGCCCTCGGTCGCCTCCATTGCGGTGTCGAGGGCGTAGCGCGCCCCCAGTGCCTCACCGCAACCCTGGCAGGCGCGGTGGCCCGAGGTGAGGGAGTTGAAGCGGTTGGGGTCCGACTGAATGGACCTGTCGATGACATCCGCCAGGCGGTTTCCCACAGCGTAGGAGCCAACCTGATAGAACTTGACGTTATCACGAGCGGGGATTTCTGTTTCCCTCGTGGAGGGAATACCCAGTTCAACCTTCATTTTTCTCCTACCTTCCCAGCACCGCGTCGGTGCGTTCCCGTGCCAGGCGAACCAGGTTCTCCGCGGCCGGTCCCGACTGCCTCGACTCGGCTTCTCGTGCAAGTTCCTTGTCGACCAGTTCTTGGTCGAGGTCGAGGAAAGTCAGCTCGTTCAGCTGGTCCCCTTCGGCCTCATCAATCAGTTTGTGCAGCGAGCGCTTGGTAATCGGACGTCCACCCAGACCCGCAATCACCTCGTAGAACGGGATGTCCCCAGAGGGCAGCGCGGGGCGGATATGCGAGCCAACGATGCCGCCAATGCCAACGCTGAAGGCCTTCTCGACGACAATCACTCTCTTGATATCCGCAAGCGCCTCGCGAACCGCCTCGGTTGGGAAGGGGCGGAAGGAGACAATCCCGAGGACGCCCACCTTCTCTCCCTTTTCGCGGCGCTCATCAACAACATCCTTGAGGGTGCCCAGCACCGAACCGAGGGCGATGATGACGGTTTCGGCGTCTTCCATGCGGTAGGGCTTGACCAGTCCCCCGGAATCGCGACCGAAGATTTCCTTCCACTCTTCCTGGACCTGGGGGATGAGTTCGAGGGCCTGCATCTGGCGGTGGTGTGCAAGGTAGCGCACCTCGGTGTAGGCCTCCGGGCCGACCATGGCACCGATGGAGAGCGGGCGCTGGGGGTCAAGCACCTGGCGGGGCTCAAAGTCGGGCAGGAACTCGCGGATCTTCTCTTCCTCGGGAATATCCACAATCTCTACGGCGTGGGTGAGGATGAATCCGTCCATGCAGACCATGACTGGAAGCGAGAGCTCCTCGGCGATCTTGAAGGCTTGGACGTGCAGGTCCGCGGCCTCCTGGTTGGTCTCCGCGTAGAGCTGCAGCCACCCTGAGTCGCGCTGCGACATGGCGTCAGTGTGGTCGTTCCAGATGTTGATGGGGGCGCCAATAGCTCGGTTGGCAACGGTCATCACAATGGGAAGTCCCAGGCCGGAGGCGTTGTAGACGGCCTCGGCCATGAAGAGCAGGCCCTGGGAGGCGGTGGCCGTGTAGGTCCTGGCTCCTGCGGCGCTTGCCCCGATGCAAGCTGACATGGCGGCGAACTCGGACTCGACATTGATGTACTCACAGCCCTGCAACACGTCTCGCTTCACCAGGTTGGAGAGTTCTTCGACGATGTGGGTCTGGGGGCTGATCGGGTAGGCGGCGATGACTTCAGGTCGACAGTGAGCGACTGCTTCAGCAACCGCCTTGGAACCCTCAATTTGCTTCCTCATCCGCGCTCTCCTTCACAAAGTTGTAGGCCGCCCGGGCAGCTGCCGAGTTTGATTCGCCTAGTTTTCCGCCGAACCTCTGCCTGATGGCGCCCTCGACGCTATCGATGTCGACCAGACCTGTCATGGCTGCCATGGCTCCCAGCAACGCTGCGTTGGGAAGGGGACGACCCAGGTGTTCGCGGGCAATTTCTGAGGCTGGAACCGTCTTGAGCCGGTCTTCATCGAGGTCCCCGAGCACTCCATCGAGCTCGAGTTCAGCGATGGTCTTACTTGAATTGATGACGGCATAGCCCCCGGGCTTCAGACCCGCAAATACGTCCATCACCGCCAGCAGCGTGGGGTCTTGGACGATGACTATGTCTGGTTCGAGGACGGGTTCGCGACTGCGAATCTCCCGATCCTCAACCCGGCAGTAGGAGACGACTGGCGCCCCGGTTCGTTCTGAACCAAATGAAGGGAAGGCCTGTGCGTAGTGGCCCTCATGGAATGCGGCCATAGCGACCAGGTCGGATGCGGTAACAACCCCCTGGCCCCCTCGCCCGTGGATTCTGATTTCAACCATGTTTCCAACCTAGGCGTACCTAAGTGTGCGTGGGTCGGATCACATAAGTTTGCTCCAAATCGGCTCTGACCTGGGCTTTTGTAAAACCCCGTCGGGGACTTTAGTCCCGATTAGGCTGTCCTAACCGGGACTAAAAACACAAGGGGACTGTTGATAAACCAGGGTGGTCTCGCCCTCGCCCTCGTCCTAGTCGAAACCGTGGGTGCGAGCGAGGTTTCCAAAACGTGCCTGCGCGCCCTGGAAAACAACCGGAATCGTGTCGGTCGGTCCGTTACGGTGCTTGGCAACGATGATGTCGGCCTCACCGGGTCGATCATCTGCGTCATAGTAGTCGGGGCGGTGCAGCAGGAACACCACGTCGGCATCTTGCTCTAACGAACCTGATTCACGCAGGTCAGCCATCATCGGCTTGTGGTCGGCGCGCTGTTCCGGGCCACGGTTGAGCTGCGCGACCGCAATGACCGGAAGCTCAAGCTCTTTGGCGAGCAGCTTCAGAGAACGGGAGAACTCAGAGACCTCTTGCTGACGCGACTCAACACGCTTACCCGATGACATCAGCTGTAGGTAGTCGAGGACGACGAGGCCGAGGCCGTGCTGCTGCTTGAGGCGCCTGCACTTCGAGCGAATCTCGAGCATCGACATATTTGGGGAGTCATCGATGAAGAGGGGCGCTGCCGAGATCTCGCCGACACGTTTCGAGACCCGGGTCCAGTCCTCTGTCGTCATGTCACCGGCGCGCCTCCTGCTGAGGAACACCCCGGCTTCGGCTGAGAGGAGGCGCATGGCAATCTCTGATCGCCCCATCTCCAGGGAGAACATGGCGGCTGGAATTTGGTTATGGATCGCGGCGCTGCGGCAGATATCGAGCGCCAGCGTTGACTTACCCATGGCCGGCCTAGCGGCAACGATGATCATCTGACCCGGGTGCAGTCCCTGGGTTAGGTCGTCAAGGTCGGTAAATCCGGTGGGAACGCCCGTGAGCTTGCCCTTGTTGTTGGCAATGTTCTCAAGCTCGGTGAGGATGTCTTCCGACATGTCCCCCAGCTTGATGTAGTCCTGCTTCTGACGCCCCTCAGCTACGGCGTGGACCTCGGCCTGGGCCGCATCCATGAGGTCGTCGACCTCACCGCCCTCTTCCGAGTAACCCAGCTGAACGATGCGGGTGCCCGCGCTAACCAGGCGACGCAGCATGGCCTTTTCGCGGACGATGCGGGCGTAGTGGGTGGCGTTGGCTGTGGTTGGAACGGAGGCCGTCAGGGTGTAGAGATACGCACCGCCACCGACCCGCTTCAGCGCCCCGGCACGCTCAAGTTCGGCTGCCACAGTGATGGGATCGGCCGGCTCCCCACGACTGTAAAGATCGAGGATTGTGTCGTAAATCGTCTCATTCTGAGGGCGATAGAAGTCGATGCCGGTGATGATCTCACCAATCTCACCAATCGCCTCTTTCGAGAGCAGCATGGAGCCCAGTACCGACTGTTCGGCCTCAAGCGCCTGCGGCGGAACCCGATCGAACTCGCTGGGTGAGTTATCCACTGCTCTCCTGTCGCAAGGTTCAAGAACGGCCATCGTGGTGATCTTAGAGAGGAGTTTTCGACCCCTTCGCATGATGCACCCTTGGGCACACTATGACCGTGAACTAACAATTCCTAATTCTCAATGTGTGCAGAGTGTGGATAAGTGCCCTCTGTGACCTAGTCTGCGGTGGATTGCCTGTGGATGAACTGTGGATTTAGAGTCAGGGTTGGGGAAAGTCTGATTTAGGACCTTAGTCTGGTTAGTGGCGGAACTGAGCCCCAGAGAACAGGTCAACCTATCCACAATGTTGTTCACAGTCTGGGGATAAGTATTGGGGAGGAAATCCGTGGAAACAGCTGAGGGGTCCCCTGCCGTAGAGCCCGAGAACCCTCAACCAGCGGATCAGGGTTTAACGACCGATATCTCCAGCCGTCGTATTCTCAGCCTCGCGGTCCCAGCACTCGGTGCCCTGATCATTGAGCCGCTGCTCCTTTTCATCGACTCGGTGATGGTGGGCTCGCTGGGAACGGCACCCCTCGCGGGCCTCTCCCTGGCCTCAACCATCCTCACCACACTGGTGGGAGTATTTGTCTTCCTCGCCTACGCCACCACTGCCCTGGCAGCCCGCGCAGTTGGGGCTGGAAAGCCTAAAGAGGGAGTTCAGGCCGGGATTGACGCCATGTGGCTCGCCACCGGGATCGGCGTCGTCGTCGTTACCGTCCTCATCCTTACCGCCCCCTCCATCATCCGATTCATGGGTGCGGACGCCGAAGTCTTCCCCCAGGCTGTGGCCTATCTGCAGGGCGGAGCCTTCGGCATGTTGCCGATGTTGATCATCCTGGCAGCCACCGGAACGCTGCGTGGCGTCCTCGACATGAAGACCCCGCTCTACGTTCTTGCTGCCGGTTCCGTGGTCAACGTGGGGCTGAACCTGATCCTGATCTTCGGCCTCGACCTGGGGATCCTCGGGGCCGGCATCGGTCTCTCCGTCACGCAGACCCTGATGTGTCTGGCCATGGTTTCCGTAGTTATCCACAGGGCGCGACCCCTGGGGGTCTCGTTCAAGCCATCCCTCACGGGACTTCAGGGGGCCTTCGGGGCCGGTCTTCCCCTGCTGATTCGCACCATTTCGCTTCGCATCGCCCTGCTTGCCACGGTTGCCATTGCAACCCAGGCCGGCGTCCTCGCCCTTGCCGGACACCAGGTCGTCAACACCGTGTGGACCATGGCGGCCTTCGCCCTCGACGCCCTGGCCATCGCCGCTCAAAGTCTGGTCGGTGTCTCGCTCGGGAGCGGTAACCAACGGGTTCTACGCGCCCTGGTGCGCAAGATGGCAGTCTGGGGAGCTGCTTCAGCCGCCCTGCTCGGACTCATCGTCGCGCTGGGCTCCCCGTGGATTCCCCTGGCGTTTGGAACCGATCCGGGCATGCACTCCGTGGCCCGGGGAGCCCTCATTGCTGCCGGAGTCATGATGCCCATCGCCGGGGTTGTCTTCCTGCTCGACGGGGTCCTTATCGGCGCCTCCCAGGGTCGCTATCTGGCCTGGTCGGGGCTGCTCACCCTGGCCCTCTACCTGCCGACACTGTGGGCTCTTCACCTGTGGATCGGCCAGATGCTCACGGCCGAGGGCGGGGCATCCCCGTCACTTTCCACCAGCCAGCAGGGTCAGATCCTGATGTGGCTGTGGATCGCATTCGCCGGATGGTTCATGCTGCTTCGCGCCGTCATGAACGCCTGGAGAGCCTTCTCGAAGAAGCTGGCCCAGGGCGCAACTGTGTGACTGGGTCAACCGAGGCCGTCCTCCACAACTGCTAGTTCAAAGCTGGAAGTGTCGGTAGAGTAGACCGTTGGGTATCGGTGAACTTCCACATGGTTGCAAACTGGTTCCCCGTCGCAAGACCCTCCTGCCATGGACCGTCCATGGCCGTATAGACCGTAGGAGGTGGGTTAGACATTGCGCGCTTATGAAATGATGATCATCCTTGACCCGTCAGTCGAGGAACGCTCTGTGGGCTCTTCCATGGAGAAAATTCTGAAGCAGGTGACCGCTGCAGGCGGTACCGTCGACAACATTGATGTGTGGGGCAAGCGCTCGCTCGCCTACCAGATCAACAAGTTCGACGAAGGTATTTACGTTGTGGTCAACGTACACACCACCCCTGAAATCATCCAGGAAATCGACCGCCAGCTCACGCTGAACGAGTCTGTCCTGCGTACCAAGGTTCTTCGTACAGAACACGAAGGCTAAACGTAAACCCGTTTCTGTTTAGAAGGTAGATCAATGGCGAACGACACGGTTATCACCGTTATCGGCAACCTGACCAGCGACCCGAACCTGAGGTACACCACCTCCGGTGCAGCGGTCGTCGACTTCACCGTGGCATCAACCCCGCGCACATTCGATCGCAACACCAACCAGTGGAAGGACGGGGACACCCTGTTCATGCGCTGCTCGGCGTGGCGTGAGTACGCGGAGAACATCGCGGAATCCCTGACTAAGGGAACCCGCGTGATTGTGCAGGGCCGTCTGGTCCAGCGCTCGTACACCCCGCGAGACGGTGGTGAACAGCGCACAGTGGTCGAACTTCAGGTTGAAGAGGTCGGACCTGCACTGCGTTATGCCAAGGCACAGGTCACCCGTACTCCCCGCCAGGGCGGAGGAAACTTCTCGGGTGGTGGATACGGTGGTGCGCCAGCTCAGGCAGCACCCGCGGCCGCTCCGGACTACTCGCAGGGCGCTTACGGCGCACCGGCCGGTGGTCAGGCAGACGATCCGTGGGGAGCCCCGGGCAACTCACAGTTCGATCAGGAACCCCCCTGCGAACCTTGCAGAATGTTCGCCTGAGTTTCGCAACTCGGGCAGCACCTTTCGGAGGAGACAACTATG
>CAMFDH010000061.1 GCA_945949035.1 uncultured Actinomyces sp. | reverse complement strand
CACAGTCCCTTGAGGATACCTTCGGACGAGTTGTCGACAGTGTTCCGGGCTCAGGGGCAGCCGGCGGGCTAGGAGGAGCCTTCGTTGCACTGGGGGGTTCGATGCACCCGGGTTTTGACCGTGTGGCCGAAGAGGTGGAGCTAGCCGACATCCTGCAAGATGCCGATCTTGTCATCACGGGAGAAGGCTCAATCGACTCGCAGTCTGCATATGGAAAAGTCCCCTCCGGAGTTGCGCATCTTGCGCATCTTTCAGGCGCACTCGTCGTGGGACTTGGTGGAAGGATCAAGAGGCCGCTCAACGAAGTGGATGAACTCTTAGATGGAGTGTTCCCAATCCACTCAGAACCCCTCCCACTTGCGGAAGCCATGAGCCCCAAAACCACTGCTCTGGGGATAGAAGTCACCGCCTTTGAGGTGGTCAGGTTCCTACTTAGTGCACGTGCGAACAAAAAGTTGCGCGGTATGCCTAACTAAAAGTCAGAGCTACCCTCAGCAGTTGTCCAAATTGCTTGTAATGCGCAAGAACGTCTGCCAGACTTGTCACAGTCGGGCAGTGGGGCCCGGCAATCTTCAGCACAATTGAGGAGTTTTCCGTGGATGGACAACTGATTCTGGCGCTTGTGTTGGGCATCGCAGTCATCATTGTGACGGTTCTTTGGACCAGACTTGATGCGTTTGTGGCCCTTCTACTAGCTGCGCTGGTAACCGGCATCGTCGCCGGGCAACCACTGTTAGACACACTAAACGCGATAACCTCAGGCTTCGGCAACACGCTTGCAAGTATCGGCATCGTCATTGGTCTTGGTGTTGGCATCGGGAAGATGCTCGAGATCTCAGGAGCCGCAGATGCGTTAGCCCGAGCTTTCCTAAGAGCATTTGGCCGTGGCAAAGAAGAATGGGCCATGGCATCTGTTGGCGCACTGGTTTCGATTCCCGTGTTCTGCGACTCGGGCTATGTGATCATGAACCCCCTGGCCCGGGCGGTTGCTCGTGTCAAGCGAGGCGGGTATGTGGCACTGGCACTTGCGCTTGGTTGCGGCATGACTCTCACGCCCCACATGGTGCCTCCTACTCCGGGTCCTCTCGCGGTGGCCGGTATTCTCGAGGCTGATCTTGGTCTCGTGATTGTGGTGGGCTTGATCTTTGCAGTCATCCTGCTCCCAGTGGTCGTGATCTACGCAAAGTGGGTAGGTCCGAAGCTTGAAGACAAGGTCATTCCAGAGATCCGAGCCGCCGTGTTTGGACACGAAAACGCTGCGCTTATCGCTGAGGATGGTGGCGACGGCTCCACGGTCTCTGGCGGATCAGTCATGACGGTAGTCGAGGACGTGCAGACTTATGATCCTGCCGCAGCGCTGGGTGAGGCTCCAGAAGGTGCAAAGCCGCACCGTGTAGGGGCTCTCGTGGGAAGCTTGCCACTGGTTGTTCCCCTGGTTCTGATCGTTCTGAACACCGTTTTCGCGGCAATTGATAAGAATACCCAGGGAGCCCTCACAGGCGACTATGTGCCCTCAGGCTGGACCATTCCGTTTGCGTTCCTTGGCAACCCGGTAATCGCACTTGTGATTGGCATAGTCCTTGCGGTTTACCTACTGATTCCTCGCTGGGTACCAAGAGGCAAAGTTCAGCGTTGGTTGGGTGATTCTGCAGCTGCGGTCGGACTGATTCTCTTGATCACCGGCGCCGGTGGCGCCTTTGGGCAGGTACTGCGTGTGTCGGGAGTGGGCGATGCGTTAGCAGAAGCCATTGCTGCCACACCATTGCCAGCATTCCTCGTGCCATTCCTTATTGCGACCTTTGTGAGGCTGGCCCAGGGGTCTGGAACAGTCGCAATGATTACTGCTGCATCAGTCACTGCGCCCCTGGTTACCACGCTCGGTATCAACCCCATCGTTGCGGTCTTCGCATGCACAGCCGGTTCTATGTTCTTCAGCTACTTCAATGACTCCTACTTCTGGGTGGTAACAAGGTTTACCGGTCTTGAGGGTATGGATGCGATCAAGGGTTGGTCAGGCATAACCACTGCGGTTTGGGCGGGCTCCATTCCGTTGCTGATTATTCTGAACCTCGTGATGTGACATGGTTGAAGTTCTAATCGCTGCAGATGATCTGACCGGTGGAAATGCTTGCGCAGCAGGGTTTGCACACGCTGGTCTCAGAGCAGTCACGACCTCGTTCTTCGAAGCCACACACTCACTGCCTGACTTTGGTGACCGTTTCGATGCCATCGTCATCACGACTGATTCAAGGCACTCAACTCCGGAAGATGCTGCACTCGTAACTCGTGAGGCCATCAGGGCAGGATGGCCCGCACGGCTCGTGAGTTGTCGAATCGATACGACGCTTCGGGGGAACGTAGGTGCGTCGGCTGCGGCTGCAATCAACGAAGTGCGTACTCTCTCGGGTGAGCGAACGGTCGGACTCTGCGTTCCGGCATTTCCTAGTGCCAACCGGGTAACCGTTGAGGGACGTCAGCTGCTTGAAGGTCGTCGACTAGAAGACACCGAACTCTCGAGAGATGTTCGAACACCGGTTCTCACGTCTCTCGTTGAGGAGGTTCTCAGCAACCAGACTGGTATGAAGACAGCGCTCATTCCTCTTCATGTGGTGGCGGGTCCGAAAGACGACCTCGTCGCAGAGTTCCGCAGACTTCTTGAGCTGGAGGATCTGGACGCCATAGTGGCGGATTCCTTAGTGCCTGCCCATATTGAGGCAGTCGCTGAGGCCGCAGTTGAAGCAGGTGATGGGATCAGATGGGTCGGCATTGATCCGGGTCCGGCAACACTGGCCTTGGCTCAGGCAATGGGATTCAAGGGGTCGAAGACACAGGGGCGAGTCATTGCGGTTTCAGGCTCGGCCTCGGATCTCACACAGCTGCAACTGGGGCGCCTGATCGCTGAGCGGAACCCAGTGGTGGTTAGGCCAGTTTTCAAGCCGGGGGACAACCTCCCAGATATTGAACTCTCGGCGCAGGCGATGATCGAGGCCGTAAGGAGTGCTGGGCCTAGACAGGCGGTCCTTTATGCGCAGGTACTGGTGCCTTCTGACCGACGCACTCTCACGGATGAGGAAGTGGAACGGCTGCCGGGCATCCTCGGTTCTATCGTGACGAAGACGCTTGAGGAGACAGCAGTTGATGGAGTCTACTCAACAGGTGGAGACATCACTGCGGCGATTCTCAGCAAGCTAGGAAGCTACGGCGTCGAGATCCATGGTGAGGTCATTCCGTTGGCCGTCGAGGGTGAAGTTATCGGAGGACCATGGGCAGGTCTCTCAATCGTCACCAAGGGCGGTCTGATCGGTGGTCCTGATGCGGCGATCCTGTGCGTCGATAAGCTCACGCAGACTGCCAACCAGCGGAGCAAATGGGTCCGTGCTGCACCCGTCGTGGAATCAGACTAGACGCGGACGGATCGCGCACCTAAAAGCGCCCAGTGGTTTGAATCATTTGAAGGAGAATGAGTACATGAGTAAGAAACCAGTTCTCGCGGTCACGATGGGTGACCCGGTCGGTATCGGCCCGGAGATTACGGCTATGACACTTGCCGAGTTTGCCGGGTCGGATGAGCACCATGGGATCGCGGTCGGCGATCCAGTTGCACTTCGTGCCGCAGTCAAGGCACTCGGGCTTCCGGTTGAGGTACGAGTTGTTGATAGCTGGGATACGCCTCCGTTAGGGGAGGGAGTCATAGATATCTATGACACCGGAGTCCTCGGAGACGAGATGCCAGCATGGGGAGTAGTCGATGAGCGGGCCGGCCGAGCCGCGGTGGCTGCAATTGAGACTGCAACTGCGGCTGCCATGGATCAGAAGGTAGACGGAATAGTTACCGGACCAATCAACAAAGAGGCAATTTGGGCTTCCGGCAGCAAGCATCTCGGGCACACAGAGATGCTTGGTGAACTCACTGGGGTAACAGACCAAGACACCATGTTTGTGACGCGCAATGAAGATCTCGATAACCACCATCTTCGTATTTTCTTCGCGACCAGACACCAGTCACTTAGGGACGCTCTGAACTCAATCACCGTAGAGACGCAGGTTGCTTCGATTGAGCGTGCACACCGGGCCCTTCAGGTCTTCGGTGTTCCAAATCCTCGATTGGCCGTGGCGGCAATCAACCCGCACGGAGGTGAGGGTGGGGCCTTTGGTTCTGAAGAGATTGATGTGCTGGCTCCAGCAGTCGCGGTAGTGAACGATAGAGGGCTCAATGTAGCGGGACCAATCCCTGCAGACTCCGTCTTTCACCACGGCATCATCGGAAGGTACGACGGGATTCTGAGTCAGTATCACGATCAAGGGCACATCGCAGCCAAGACGTACGACTTTGATGGAACGATCTCGGTGACCGTAGGACTCCCGATCCTTCGCACTTCTGTCGACCACGGCACCGCATTCGACATTGCGGGTAAGGGACTGGCTTCCCACGATACGATGCGCTCCGCCTACCTCGCAGCCGTCGACTATGCGCCTTTTGTTGAGGGAATTCGGGAGGAGTACCTGGTCAAGTAATTATGTTGGGACAATGGGCGGTAGAGCCCAAAGGGTTATGGCCGTGACGACAGGGCAATGACCAAGCCAAATGTCCCAAGTTAATCAAGGGGGGAGACTCCATGGCATCACAGCGTAGTTCAACGCGCAGGCGACAAGAGGACATCAGGAATCTGGTTTTTTCAGGAACCCAGACGGTAGATGAGATCGCAGAGGCCATGGACGTCTCCCCTTCCACTATCCGCCGCGACCTAACCGTCCTCGAAGATCACGGAGTTGTGACTCGGACGCTAGGTGGGGCGATTCCCAGCCCGCAGATCCGAGAGAAAGTGCTTGCGGAGCGGGAAGAGATTGAGGTCGGCGCAAAGATTCAAATTGCGAAGGCGGCCGCTGAGCTGATTCCCGAAGAGGCATCCGTCATCTTTGTTGACGCTGGGTCTTCGTGCTCCAGGCTCATCTCCCACCTGGGTGGCCGTGGGCCTCTAACCGTTGTAACCAGGGGTCTTGAGATAGCACTCGCCCTGGCTGACGACCCGAACATCGAGGTTCTCCTGACCGGAGGAAAAGTCTTTCGCAACTCGCATTCCCTTTCCGGCGCACTGTTCACCGCGGCAGTCGAGAAGCTCTATGTAGACATCGCATTCTTGGGCTGCGATGCCGTGCATCCAATCGATGGGGTCGGTGAGCCTACATTGGCAGAGGCTCAAACCAAAGAGCTGATAGCTTCCAGATCGAATCGAACGGTCGTGCTGGCCCATGCTTCGAAACTTGGTCTTCGTCAGCATGCCTGGGCCCCAATGCCTCGAGGTTGGACCCTCGTCACGGATGAGAGGTCTCGTGGAAAGCTGAAGCCGTACCGGGCTGCAGGAGTGCAGGTTGTGACTGCCTAAACCTCTCCGGAGGTCGGGTGTCCAAGACCGACGCGCACGAAGCGTTGGCGAAGTGCGGTGCCTCGGTTGGTTGGGCCGTGCTTGGTGCCGTGCTTATGTCGGAGGGCCGTGAGAGAATAGCGCCATGACTGAGAACACATCTGATAAGGGCGCGATCCGCCTGGAAGTGGGGCAAGAGGCCCCTTCGTTCACTATCGAAACGACTGAGGGAGAGGTGACTTTGGCTCAGCTGGTTGAGGCCGCTGAGAAGGGCGTCATCGTCTACTTCTATCCCAAGGCTATGACTCCTGGTTGCACCAAGGAAGCCTGCGACTTCCGCGACAACCTCAACTCCCTGAAGGGGGCCGGCTACTCGGTAATCGGGATCAGCGCAGACAAAATGACCTCGCTGCAGAAGTTCAAAGATAAGGACTCGTTGAACTTCCCCCTGGGAACCGATCCGGACCACTCGATCATGAAGCAGTGGGGGACCTACGGCTCCAAGATGAACTACGGCAAGGTCTTCCAGGGCATCATCCGTTCCACCTTTGTCGTCGGCAAGGACGGAAAGATTGAGGTGGCACAGTACAACGTCAAGGCTACGGGTCACGTTGCGCGCCTGCGTAAGACCCTGGGACTAGACGACTAGGTCCAATGGTTAGGGATGGGGAATCGCGGAAGATGGGTCTGAAAATGCCCACCTTCCGCATTCCCGACCCCATACTCTTCCTCAACCGATACCGGGACAACTCTGCAGAGTGGAGCCCGCGGGATGACGCCCAGTGGCGTGAGATGCTTTCGATTGGCAACGACGGGATCATCTCATCTGCGGCGATCATCCAGGGTCTCCTGTCCGGTGGGGCCACCGGACAGGAAGCCATCATCGGTGTCAGCGCGCTCATCGTTATAGGTGTCGCTACCAGCGCCGCAACACAGTACGCCGAATCAGAGTCGGAACGTCAGGCACAACTCAAGATTGTTGAGCGGGAGCAGAAGGCGCTGGAATCCTCTCCGGAGGAAGAGCTAGAAGAACTGGCGCGAATCTATGAGCTCAAGGGGCTTTCCCCGCAGCTCAGCCTTGCCGTGGCCAAGGAACTCACGGCCAATGACGCGCTGCGGGCCCAGCTTGAGGCCGAGTACGACCTGGATGAGATTCCGGGAAAGGCCTGGGCCTGGAGGAAAGCGGGCCTGGCAGGCTTGGCGTTCCTCGCTGGAACCATCCTGCCCCTGCTCTTCCTGCTCATCCTTCCCTGGGATATCCGCGGAGAGATCACGGTGATCTCTGTCGTCATCGCCCTCATCATCTCCGGATGGATCGGTCACCTGGTTGAGCACACCTCGGCTTGGCGTGCCATCCTCCGTACCCTGCTAATCGGACTGATTATCTTGGGTATCTCGGCCCTTGCCGGATCGCTGGTCACCTTCTAGTTAAAACCGGCTCTAGACTGGCCCAATGAGTTTCAAAGCCGCAGTTGCAACCTCGGTTGCGCGCCTCCTCGGTTATCGATTTCAGATCGAAGATGATCTGCCAAATGACGGTGCAATATTCATCGGTGCTCCCCACACCTCCAACCTAGACTTTGGCGTGATGCTGCTGATTGCATGGAAAGCCGGTGTCCCGGTGAGGTGGCTGGGCAAGTCGCAGGCCTTCGACAACCCCCTCGGGTTCATTCCCCGCTGGCTGGGAGGCATTCCCGTTCACCGCCACGCCCCTCAGGGAATGGCTCAGGCACTGGCAGAGGAACTGCGTGAAACACCGGGGGCCGTCCTCATCCTGGCCCCGGAAGGGACCCGCAAGAAGACCGACCGCTGGAAGTCGGGGTTCTACCGGATTGCCCGCGACTCGGACCTGCCGATCGTCATGGGGTTCATCGATACCAAGACCAAGACGATGGGACTTGGGCCCGTCCTCTACCCCAGCGGAAATGTCACAGAAGACATGGACAGGATCCGCGCCTTCTACGAAGGGAAGGTGGGGATCAACCCGGGACTTGAGAGTCGGGTGTGGATCAGCCTTGAGGAAGACCTTCCGGAGTAACCAAACCGTTAGGGGCTAGATCAGCTTCTTCTTCTGCATGTACTCAAACGCCACCCAGCCGATGGGGATCTGCAGGTAGAACGTCGCCAGGCGGAACGTGATGGCGGCCGTGAGTCCCACAGCCGCGGAGACGCCGATGGTCGTCATACCGAGGGTGAGGGCGGCTTCAGTCGAACCGACACCACCTGGAATCGGCACCATTGATCCCAGGGTGTTGAAGACGAGGTAGGCAGCGCCAACTTTGAAGAAGTCCACGTTGGTGCCGAACGCCAGCAGGGCGAACGTGAAGGACGCAATGAA
>CAMFDH010000060.1 GCA_945949035.1 uncultured Actinomyces sp. | reverse complement strand
TAACACCCGCCTTGACCGGGGCGGTACAGATAGCCAGGATCCCGCGGGACATGGGGACGAGGGCGGGCGTGAACGACACCCTCACCTGAGGAAGAGACTCACTCGTCTCACTGAGCGCCTGCTCGATCTCCGGGATGTGCCGGTGTACACCACCAACCGCGTAGGGGCTGGCTGAACCCATGATCTCCGCAGCCAGTAGGTTCGTGCGCAGGGCTTTACCAGCGCCCGAGGGGCCGACTGCCAGGGAGGCGACGATGTCACGCGACTCAATGAGGTCGGAAGCGACACCGGGGGCGAGCGCAAGGGCCACGGTCGAAGCGTTACATCCCGGAGCAGCAATGCGCTTGGTGGAGCGCAGGTTCTCCCGCTGCTTCTGCCCGTTGACAAGCAGCTCCGGAACCCCGTAGCTCCAGGGTGCATTGAACGCCCCACCGTAGAAGCTCTCCCAAGCGCTTGTGGAATGAAGTCGATGATCGGCTCCGCAGTCGACCAGGAGGGTATCGGGTGAGAGTGCCGCGATCTCATCTGCCAGGGTGCCCGAGTGGCCGTGGGGGAGAGCGAGGAAAACGACGTCGTGGCCCGCCAGGTTGCTTGCTGTCGTCTCGACGAAAACTCTGTCAGCGAGGGAGCGCAGGTGGGGTTGAACGGATCCGACCGATTCTCCGGCGTTTGAATGTGCTGTGACAGCCCCGATGGATATGTCAGGGTGGCCGGAAAGGAGGCGCAAAACCTCACCTCCGGCATAGCCAGATGCCCCAGCGACAGCGGCAGTTAGCGTCAAGGGGTTCCTCCTTGTAGTTGTGCCGGCATCCATAAATCAGTAGGTTCCGACCTCAATGAATATTATGCGTGTATGCACATAGAACCTACTCTGACGCTCACCTGCTGATACTGAGGTGCGTCACAGCGACCCGCTCGGCCTGGATCTCATGAAACTTCAGCTCAGCACCTGGGCAAGAACTGTCAGACTAGGACCGATGGATGAAGAAGAATCACTTCGGGGCCACGGACTTCTGTTGCGCCCCCTTGGCACCGCCGACCTTGAACAGATCAGGGCGGCATGCGATGACCCCCTTTTCTTGAGGTGGCTGCCCTGGCGAAGTGGGGGGTATACCCGTGATTCGGCGGAGCGCTTCCTCAGCGAGTTTGCCGAGAAGAACTGGGCCAGGGGTCTGCCCGTTTGGGCCATCTGTCTCGAGGACTCACCTGGGGACCTGATTGGGGTTCTGGATCTCAGAGATCGCGGGGCTGGTGCCTGGGAGATTGGGTACTGGATGAGGGCGGACTACCGGGGTCGGGGCTTGATGCAGTTGGCAAACTACCTGGCCATCAATTTTGCATTCAACACCCTTGGAGCGCTGCGGATTATGCACTTCGCCCGGGTTGGGAACTACCAGTCTCGGAAGGTGGCTCGCCTGCTCGGGTTTGTCCCCGAAGGTGTCCGTCGCAAACCGGTCGGGGAGCATGGCGTGGAACGTCAGTGGCAACATTCACTTCTGAGGTCGGACTGGGCCCGCCAGCCCTGGGCAAAGAGCGCCTAGTCTGCGGTGAAAGCGGAACCGGTGACTCATGCCACCTCTTTTCGGGCGCTTCTGGTTGGCCATTCTCGCGTCCATCGTGTTAACTTAGAACCGCTCCAAGAGGCCAAGGCCAAAAGGTAGCAACACTGCGCGGGTGGCGGAATAGGTAGACGCGCTAGCTTGAGGTGCTAGTCCTCGTATAGAGGGTGGGGGTTCAAGTCCCCCTCCGCGCACAGTGTGAAATGTCGGGACATCGTTTGTAGATGTCCCGACATTTTCGTTTTCACCGCAGTCCTCTGCGGTAGGTCAGTGCCCTATGGCGCAAGATTTACGCCTGCTTCACGAAGGATCCGCAGTGCCTTCGGGCCGAACCCGTGAAGGGCGAGCAGCTCCTGGGGACACTGTTCGGTCACGAAGCCGCGAAGGGTCTCAAGACGCCTGCGCGTCTCATCTGGAAACTGCGCAATGTAAGTGTTCACGTCCTCGTTCATGGAAGTACTCTATGCCGATCACATCACAGTGTTTAATGGTCAACACGCAGCGATCTGAATGGACAGCGCAAACGCAGCCAGAACGCTGACTCACCGAGAAGCTGGGAGGAAGCATGGACACGCAAGAACCCCGTGATGATGAGGTCAGTTTTGGGGAAAAGATGGAGCAGAAGGCAGAGGACGCGACACCGCCTAGTAGCGACCCCAGCTTTCCAGCCGACCCGCGGAACTGGCGTTGGACTGCTGTCGGCCTGATCATTGTCATCATCGTGGTGGTGGTAATCGTCTGGACGATGTCCTAGGACGATGCGGCTGCTCGGGAGGGGGACCTGATCAACCTTGTTAGGCTTCTCCAAGACCGTTACCGCAATGTTTTGGAGCCATAGTGAACCAGAGCCCTGAGCGCAGCCCGCAACCCACCGAGTACGAAGGGGTGCAGATCCCCGCGGAGCTGGCGCACATGGTGGTGCTCCTCTCGGAACGACTTATGCTTGCCCCCGTCCTTCCCGAGGACACAGAGCGCGTTTACACCGCTGCTCAATCGGAGCTATTTAGGCGCTGGCTACCGTGGGCGGCAGGGGAGTACACCGAGGAGATGGCCGCCGAGTTCACGGGTACGTTTGCGCCCAACTCCTGGGCGTCGGGCCAACCCCTCTGGGGGATCTATCCCGTTCAGGACGACGGCTCCAAGGGTCAGCTCGCCGGTGTGATTGACCTGCGAATCTCCGGGGCAGACCGCGAAGTTGGCTTCTGGATGCACGGTGACTCCGAGGGCAAGGGCTACATGACCGAAGCCTGCCGCCTGGTTCTTCGCGCCGCGTTTGAGCAGCTTGGCGTGGCACGCATTCTGCACGTTGCCGAGGTCGGCAATGACGCCTCAAGGCGTATTGCGCGTAACTGTGGGTTTGTCCCCGAAGGTGTCAGGCGCGTTGAGGACAAGAACGGCCACATTGTCAGCCAGTGGCAGTCCGCCATTATTAAGGCTGACTGGAACCGACTGGTTGGAGACATCGACATGGCAGGATTCCCCGCAGTTCCCCCCGCCGAGGTCCTTCCGGGGGACCGCCCCGCTGACCTGGTATCTGAGTTCCACGCGGTTTATGGGATGCCCAATCGGGTCGAGGATGGCCTGAGGCCAAGTCTCGACTTTGAACGCCTCCACATGCGGATGTCCCTCATCAAGGAAGAGGTCACGGAGCTGGTTGAGGCCGTGTATGGGCCGCGAGCTGGCCAAATCCTCTCCGACACCTTCGCAAATCTCCCCGATGAGGGCGTGCGTGATGTGGTTGAGGCGGCTGATGCCCTCGCCGACCTCACCTATGTCATCTATGGCATGGCACTTGAAGCCGGGATCGACCTCGACAGGGTCCTGGCGGAGGTGCACTCCTCTAATCTCTCTAAGCTCATGCCCGATGGCTCTGTGAAGCGCCGAGAGGACGGAAAGATCCTCAAGGGCCCAAACTTCCGAGAGCCGAAGATTGCCGAGGTACTGGGGATGACCGAGGACGAACCTGAGCTAACTTCTAAAAACGACCAGATTGAGGACTGAAAGACCGTGACTAATCCACTGCTCCACCCATCCGACCTTCCTTTCGGAGTGCCGGATTTCGCCGCTATCTCTCTGAGTGACATCGAAGAGGGACTGAACCTCGGCATGGCTCAGGAGAAAGAAGAGTGGCGGGCTATCGCTGAAAACCCAGAGCCTGCCAGCGTCATCAACACGGTGGTGGCCGTTGATGCGGCGGGCGCCATTCTGGGACGCGCTGAGACCGTCTTCTATGTTCTGCTCTCATCGGTCGGGGGGCCAGAGCTCGACGCTCTCTATGAGAAGTTCGCTCCTCTTTTCTCCGCACATAACGATGACTTCTGGATGAACAAGTCCATCTACGAGAAGTACCTGGAGGTCTCCAAGCTTCCAGACCTCGATGAGGAGACCGCATGGTTGGTCAGTGACACTGTGCGTGCGTTTGAGCGCAGCGGTGTCGCCCTGGACGAGGACGGACAGGCGAGTCTTCGAGAGCTGAACGGCAAGATCGCTTCGATCCAGGCGCAGGTAGATGCCAAGATCACGGCGCAACTGGACAAGACCCACACCGCGGGCTCAGAAACGAAGGAACTTGCTGGCCTTAGTGCAGAGCGCATCCAGAGCGCGGTTGAGAAGGCCCGCGATACGGCAGATGGCTGGCGGATCCCGGTCATGAACTACTCCCAGCCTCCGATGATCGCCAGTCTGGACGACCATGAGACCCGGGGACGGGCACTTCGCGACTCCATTACGCGCGGGTTCGGAGGGGATCCTGAACTTGATACCCGCCCCCTGATTGTTGAACTGGTCGAACTGCGCCAGAAGCGTGCAGAACTGCTTGGGTTTGCCGATCATGCTTCGCTTGCCATGGATGACCAGACGGTTCCGGGACCGAAGGAAGCACTCGACCTGCTACGAACCGTTGGTGAAGCCGCCATCCGCAACCTGGATCAGGAGAAGGTGGCTTACGAGAAGCTGGCTCAGGCGGCAGGCTTCGACCTCGGACCGGAGGACTGGGTCTACTTCGAAGACAAGGCGCGCGGTGACCTTTTGGGAATGGACGCCGACAAGCTGTCCGAATACTTCGAGCTGAACCGGGTAGTTAAAGACGGTCTCTTCTTTGCTGCCGAGCGTCTCTACGGGCTGACCTTCCGTCCTCGTCCCGAGATCCGCGGGTGGACCGAGGACGTGGAAACCTATGAGGTCTTCGACGACAACGGACTTCCCAGGGGACGGGTCATAGCCGAGTGGTACACGCGTCCCGGTAAGAGCGGTGGGGCGTGGATGAGTGAGATCCAGGCCGGTAGCGCACGCACCGGAAACCTGCCGATCATCACCAATGACGCGAACTTTGAGAAGCCGGTTGACGGTAAGCCAACACTGCTCACCTGGGACAGCGTTGAGACCTGCTTCCACGAGTTCGGTCACGCCCTCCACGGTCTGCTGACACAGACCTACTACGAGTCGACGGCAGGTACCGAGGTCCCCAATGACTTCGTTGAACTACCGAGTCAACTCAATGAAATGTGGGCGTACCACCCCGAGGTGCTCGCCAACTATGCGCGCCACTACGAAACTGGTGAAGCACTTCCCGAAGAGGTCGTTGAGCGACTCTCAAAGTCGAAGTACTTCGGCCAGGCATTCTCGACTCTGGAGTACGTCCAGGCCGCCCTCATCGACCACTACTGGCACAGGAGCGAGTCGGACCTACCGGATGCTGTCGAGGACGTTGAGGCGTTTGAGGAAGCCGCTCTCGCGGCTGGTGGGGGAGCCCACGACCTGGTCGTGCCGCGCTACCGCACCCCCTACTTCGCACACACCTTCGCTGGCGGGTACGACGCCGCGTACTACTCCTACATGTGGGCGGAAGCGATGGTAGGCGAGCTAGAGGAATGGTTTGAGGAGCAGTCGTTGACGGGCGAGGACGGGCGACTGGATGGTGGCTTTAATCGCCAGGCCGGGCGTCTTTTGCAGGACCAACTACTCAGTCGAGGAAACTCACGCGACCCTCTGGCGTCATTTGTGGCTGTTAGAGGCCGGAAACCAGAGGGCAGCGCTGTGACCCGACGTCGGGGTCTGCAGTAAGCAAGTAAGCTTATTGCGACTCATCAGGCAGTGCCCTGTGTGACAGATGGCTAGATGCGGAAGGGGCCGGACGTGGCTCGAGTAATCGTAATTGGTGGCGGATACGGTGGAATCACCGTTGCAAAGGGACTGGATCCTGTGGCGGATGTCGTCCTCATCGATAGGAATGATCGCTTCGTGCACCATGCAGCGGCCCTCCGCGCTGCCGTAGATGATGTGTGGGAGCAGGCGATCTTTATGCCGTACTCCTACCTGCTCTCCAAGGGCAAGGTCATCAACGGCAACGTCTCTCGGGTAGAGGGGAACACGGTTCACCTCTACGGCCACGAACCGATGGAGGCCGACTACATCGTCCTGGCCACAGGCTCGACCTACCCCTTCCCGGCGAAGCACATCACCGGGCAGAGCGCGATTGCTAAGCACCGGCTGCGTGAGCTGCGTGCGGGACTTGGCTCCGCTGAGAAGGCGGTCATTGTCGGCGGGGGAACCGTTGGTCTTGAGCTGGCCGGTGAACTTCGTGAGGTTTTCCCGAACCTAGAAATTGAAATCATCGAGGTCAAGGACGAACTTCTGGGTTCCCCGGGGTTCACCCCTGAGTTCCGCACGTTGATCCAGGACCAGGTTGCTGAGCTTGGCATCAAGGTGACGGCCGGGGCTTCGCTGGCCTACCTGCCGCCGACTCCCGCTGGCACGCTGGGTCGCTTCGAGGTGGAAACTACCACGGGTGAGCGGGTCAGTGGCGACGTGTGGTTCCAGTGCTACGGCTCAGAACCCGTCACCGGGTACCTGCGTGGCACCGACTACCAGGAGGCCCTGACCGAGGCCGGTACGGTTCGCGTTCTTCCGACCATGCAGGTGGCCGGCCATGACCACACCTACGCGGTTGGTGACATCACGAATGTTCCCGAGGCAAAGAGGGCTGATGCAGCTCGCGACCAGGCCCGTGTGGTGGTAGCGAACATCGCCTCCCAGATTGAGGGCGGCGAGCCGGAGGTGACGTACCATCCGAAGCGGGACTGGATTGTCCTGCCACTCGGTCCCTCCCACGGTGCATCTCAGCTGTTTGACGGAGAGGGTGCCACCCGCATCGTCGGTTCGGATGAGACGGCTGAGATCAAGGGGACCGACCTGATGATTTCGGTGATCCGTTCCCAGCTGGGACTTCCGTAGGGGAATATTGCGTTTCTGAATGTCGACTAGTCTAGGAGCATGTCCATGGAAGCCCGTACTGCGCTAAGCCGCCTTGTGTCTGCCCTAGAACACCACTTCGATATGGCGCGCAACTCAGATGTGGTTGCTCCCGCCATGGTTGAGGACGCTGAGATGCGTCTTCAGGATGCCCTCTTCGTCTATGATGACGCCCTGTTCACTAGCTTCGGAGTTGAGCTGCCGATTGAGCTGCTTGACGACGACTACGGGGATGACGATGACGAAGATGATGAGGACGACGACGTCGACGACGAGGATGATGATGACGACTCCTACGACATCGACGGGGAAGACTCTGTGGCGGACCTTCTCGACGAGGACGAGTGACAGTTCAGACTCGGTACAGCCGGGAGCTGGTGTAGGACCGGTGGGGGTCGGTGACGTCCGGCAGGGAAGGTCCACGGAGCGCATCATCCAGATCTGGGCCAATGATGCTGACATCCCGGAGCAGTCGGGGGACCGAACTGATTCCGAGACGAACCCTCTAGATTAGTGACACCTCGGTCAGTACATTCCGCAGCTCGCGCTGCAGGTGCAGGGCTGGTTCTTCAAGGATTGCATCAAGCTGGCGTGAGTTACGCGGGCCAATAATGGCGGTTGACACCAGGGGTTGAGCCAGCACCCACGCCAGGGCAACCTGGGCCGGAGTGCTCCCCAATCCTCCGGCTGCACGCACCACAGCCTCGACAACCCGCGCGTGACGCTGCGTCAGGTACGGCTCAACCAGGGACGCCAGGTGGCTCGAGGCCGCCCGGGATTCCGGCGGGGTCGAGTTACGGTACTTGCCGGTGAGCACGCCCTGGGCAAGCGGGTCCAGAGCCACAAACCCCACACCGCTCTCACTGCCGCGCGGCCTCAGATTGGCACGTGC
>CAMFDH010000059.1 GCA_945949035.1 uncultured Actinomyces sp. | reverse complement strand
GTGAACGTGGCCTACACCAAGCGCTACAAGGCAGACATTGCCAAGCAGCTTATGGCAAAGAAGAAGATGTCGAACAAGGAAAGAGAAACACTGTACAAGGAGAGGGACTACGATCCTGCCAAGCTCAAGGTGATGTTCCCTAAGGAATGGGAACAGGCCCGAGTCGAAGATCAGAACCCGACAGTGACAGTGCGAGAGGTGAAGCCATGAAACGAGTAATGCTCTACGTAAAGTACTTCCGAGAAGACTACTGGGAGCCAGCCTGGGATTCCCCACGGCAGATCTACGGTACTGGTGGTCCCATTCAGGAAGAGATCAACAAGTATCTTGCCGGTAACAAGTACCCGTTTGAGAGCGATGGCGTTGTCGGCTACGAATTGAGGGAAGAATGAGACTTGTAACCGTGGAGGGTATGCCGGGGTACGTCTTCGACATGGCTCTGGATAGGGAGAACACTTCGGGACCGTATCAGAACGTCGGCACCAACGACCGAAAGTTTCCCAAGCTTATTATCCAGCCCGTCGGGGCTGACGGGAAGCGCGGCACTAGGCTGGCAGCAGCATATGTCGAAGACGTGAGAGAGGTGAACACGCTATGACTAAAGTGCTTGCTTCCTACAAGGAGCCGACAGGAAAGCGGTACGCCGTAACGGGTGATCGTATCGTGAACCGTAACCCCGAGACCGGAGAGTTCGAGGTCGAAAGAGTTGTTCTGTACGAGAGCGACTACTTGGAACTCGCACAACTGGCGTTCGAGATGAACGATCAGCCTTGGAGAAAGGCAATGCTCATTGATAGATTTCCCAGTTTCCCAGATCCCGAATAGGGCTAACGACCTACGCAACAGGGGTTGGGTGTACAAGAGCAAGGGCAACCTACTTACCCATGTCGTGAACACTTGCCCCTATCCGCCGGGTCAGTCAGCCAAGATCTACTTAGACAACTACGAACCGCACGATGTGGTAGTCCTCATGCGACACCCACTAGACGTGTGGAAAGAATACGCTCACCTACTAAGGGTGATGACAGAGACGGAGCATATGAAGTGGCTATGGAAATAAGCCCGGCGGCACAGGCGGTACTCGACAAGATCGCCCGCCCTAGTGAACGCAGTAAGCAGAGGAAGATCGGGCCTTCTGAGATCGGCAACCCTTGCGAGCGGTGCCTTGCGGAACGGTTGCTTGAGTCCGCCCGGACATGTCCCCCGGACACCCGAGAAGAGTCGATCGCCTCATGGATCGGCACCGCAGGGCACGCCGCTATCGAGAGGCTAGAGATCCCCGGCTTCTCACATGAAATGAGAGTAACTGTCGGTGAGATCGAGGGTATCGGTACGATCACCGGCTCGGTGGACCTCTACTCGTGGCACGACAAGCAGATCATTGATCTCAAGTTCTCTTCCACCAAGAGGATCAACAGCATTGCTCGGGCGTTCACCACTCTCGAAGACGGCACGGTGCTCTTCGACAACGACAGCCCCGTGGTAGGGACGCTACAGCAGTACTACGTACAGCAGATGTTGTATGGTCTAGGAGTAGAGAACGAGGGCGCACCCGTTGAAACGGTGTCGCTACTCATGATCCCTCGTGACGCAACTATCGCAAACTTTGAGACAGGCGTCACAGAACTACGTTTCAAGTTTGACAAAGCCACCGCCGATGCTATGCTGGTCAGAGCACAGGAGGTGTTGGACTGGGCACTCGCCCATCCTGACGATCTAGACGAACTAGAGAGTTATCCCCATTGCTACAAGTGCAATCGTGAAAGGACGAAACTATGTATCTAAATGATTCAATCACAATCGACACCAAGCCCGGCAACAAGATCACCGTCGGCTCGGTATGCGTCGGTGAGAACGGCACGCTGTTCACCATCCGGCGCGCTACCGATGGCAAACTGATCGCCGAAAGCGCGGACCACCACAACGTCTGGTCTCTCGAAGAGGTTGGTTCGTTCGCCGTTCTGATCCAGGGCGACTCACTGCTAGATGTCATCAAGAACCTACGACAGAAGACGGCAAAATCCTATGAGTGACTTTCAGAACTACTTTGACAAGCTCAAGATCAAGGCGGTAACCACCGAAGACTTCGACGCAGCACAGAAGTACCTGATCTATGGGCAGGCTGGCACGGGTAAGACCTCGCTCGCCTACAGCGCCTCACTGGTACCTGAGTTGTGCCCCGTCCTTGGTATCGACATCGAGCACGGGTCACTGCCAGCCATCAAGCACGGCGACATGAACAACCTGACTATCCTCCGACCGAACGACTTCACTGAAGTGAAGAAGATCATCGACGAGATCAACAAGCCAGACTTCCCGTTCAAGTGTGTTATCTTTGACACCGCCGATAAGTTTCAAGAGATGGTTGTCCGTCACTGGGAACGTATCTCCACTAATCCCTATGAGAAGTGGACACAGGCGTATGAACAGCTCGTTGGGCTGGTAGACGCCATCAAGAAGAAGGGGATCACAGTCATTGCGATCACCCACGTAGACAGAGTTATCCTAGAGGGAACCGGCGATGTCATGATCGGTCCCGCGTTCGAGGGTAAGGTGTCGCCACGCAAGGTGCCATCCGACTTCGACACCATCGGTTACATGCATTGGCAGACCCTCGAAGATGACTCACTAATCCCAGTGTTGGTGACACGAACCGGCGATGATGTTATTGTCAAGCAGCGGTTTGAAATGCCTGATATTCTCGGGGCACCGACAATGGAAAAGGTCATGGAGTACTACCGGACCTGGAAAGACAAGTACCTAGTAAAGGAGACAGACAATGAGTGAAGAAATTTTTGATATCAGTTCCCTTGGTGAACTTGAAGTAGGCGGAGGATCTTTCTTCCTGATCCCAGCGGGCAAGTACCGCGCCCAGGTGGATCAGGCAGAGTGGACTACCTCGAAGCGCTCAGGTCGCCCCATGATAAACACCACGGCGGTTATCACCGAGGTCATCAGCAGCAAGGAACTCGACGCCGAGGAAGCAATCGGTAAGACCGTCACGTTCTACACGGTTCTCACCTACCTCGACAAGCGTTCCGGTAAGGACAAGTTGCACTGGGATATTCCCAAGCTGTTCGGTGCCGCTGATCCCAAGCTCAACCCCCGTGATCCGCTTCAGCGGTCTAAGGCTTGGAAGGCCAAGGGTGCTGGACTTCAGGACTACGTTGCCGACAAGTTGGTGGGTAAGAACTTCTCGTTCACCTCCGAGGTGGTTGAGCAGCCCGCCTTTGATCGTGATGGCCAGCCCATCTACATCGCAGACGAGAACGGTGAACCCGTCCTGGATGACAACGGTGAGCCTAAGCAGCTCATGCGCCTCTCGAACAACAACTCGATCGGTGAGTTCGAGGTCGCTAAGAAGACCGCCAAGGCTTCTAGCATTACCTTGTAGAACCAAGAGAGCGGGGGTAGCGATCGTGCTACCCCCGCTTTCGTATCGGAAGGAGACTAAATGACATTCTTTACCGACGTACTACCCGATGGTGTGGGGTACGTGCCACTAATTAGGCGGGCCAAGAGCGGGGCTTTGACGATCTTCTCGTGGTTCCACTGGCCCACCGAAGAAGCACAGATGGCTGAGTACGTTGAGGCAAACAAAGACGAGGATGTGTATGTGTCGCCATTCCTCTTCACGCCACCGCCCGGCTCTGACTCAGGGCGTTCGGTAAACACCCGCCACGCCAAGAAGGTGAACGTCATCAAGGCGGCGTGCGTCTACCTCGACGGGGATGACCTCGACTTCAACGAGATCAAGGTGCCACCCACCACCTACCTACAGACTTCAGAGGGGCACTGGCAGGCGTTCTGGCGGCTCACTGACTACGAGGAACTGTCGCCCTACGACATTGAGGCATTGAGCCGTGGCGTCTACCTAGCGCACAGTGGTGAGGGTGCCGATGGGTGCTGGCACCTTGGTCACATCTATCGTGTCCCAGGCACCACCAACACCAAGCGTGAGGTTCCGTTCCGTACCACCTACAAGACCGATCTCGGTAACGCGGTGTCTTCAGTAAAGTTTGCTGAGTATTACCCGCCGGTGGACCCCTCACTCAACTACGAACCATCCGAAGAACTGCCCGGCCTCGTGCCGACAGGCCCCGAGGTGCTGAACCGTCTCGGTGACAGCCGCCTGCTCGACATGTACCTCGAAGATGTACCGGATGGTGAGGACCGTAGCACCAAGATGTATCAGTTCGAGTGCTTGCTCTGGGAAGCAGGGTGCTCAATGGACGAGGTGTTTGGGGTGATTCGTGAAGTCTCGTACAACAAGTTCCGCCAGCAGGGGCGTGGTGATCTCGCCCTATGGAAGCAGTTGTGGCGCGACCATGCCTCATGGGAAGAGTCTCAGGCTATCTACGAGGTACAGCAGATACCTGTCGATAGCCGTATCGCCATCGAGAACCTAAAGCCCAACCACCACGGCTTGTACTGGCAGGAACTCGACCTACTCTACGAAGAAGACGTGGTACCCGACGACACATTCATCGACCTCTACGTTGAATGGGCGGCTCGCACCGCTACCCTATCGCCGTTCGAGTTCCACATCGCCGCCGCTCTCGTGTTGCTGTCGTCTACGCTTTCTCGCTACGGAAAAATCCTCATGCGGCATAACCCCGAGCGATCCCTGAACATCTATGTCATGCCCCTGGCGGCCACCACACGCGAGCGCAAGACTGCCGCTATGTTGAGGGCCAAGTCGATCCTCCATCGCCTTACAGGGGGCAATGTGGACGAGTACGTGGTACCTGAAGACAACACCGCCGAGTCGATTGCTGAGTGGTGCGGTGGCAGACCTAACGGTTCCGACGTGCTGTTCATTGACGAGTTCCAGGATCTCTTGAAAGCCGCTAAGAAGGGCGGCTATGTCGGCGGTGTTCCCGCGTTCCTCACCAAGATGTATGACGGCTCAGTGCCCGGCGTGATCCGTAAGACGGGCCGTGTCAAGTACCAGCCATCGGTACCGCACTCACTGTCGCTCTACGCCACGGGCATTACCGATCAGGCAGCAGAGGGTCTAACGGTAGAGAAGATCGAGTCGGGCTTCCTGCCTCGTGTTCTCGTGGTTCTCTCAACAGGTGTCGAACCCGACCTTGGTGACAACACGATGGAGATCTATGACCCGAACGACTTTGAGTTGCTTGAGGAAGTAGACGAAGACGAGGATCTGATCGTTGCGGTGTTGCGTAGTGCTATCGACTTGTGGCAGGGTAAGCAAGAAGAGATCAGCGCGTTCATGACCGACAAGGAAGATCCTCGACTCGGTATTGGTATGACGCCAGAGGCAATGGTTCGCTACAAGCAGTTCGCCTACGATACGACATGGCTTGCCAGCACGCACGAGCGTTACGCCCAGTACCTTATGCCGTCAGCCATCCGCATGAACGACACCACCATCCGCATTGCCGCACTACTGGCAATGACAGAGGGGCAGAACATGGTGGACTTGCGACACTTGGTCAAGGCGATCTCGTTGGCACCGATCTGGTTGCGCTCCACCGAAGCGTTCATTGACAAGATCCTCGCCACCGATTTCTCACGCCTGCTTGCCACCATCGAGCACTACGTCTCACGGCAGAAGGACGGCGTGGTACCCATGCAGAAACTCATGGGGGCTTTCCGCAACAAGTTTGATAACCCTCGTGAGTTGAAAGAGGCCATTGAGTTTGGTCAGCAGATCGGAACACTGAAAGAAGAATTGCTCTCTGATAAGCAGAGAGTCATCCGGTACACCGGAGCTTAGAAAGGAAACTATATGGGTAACCAGATTGCACGAACAGCACACCGCACTAGGATCAGCCACTCGGTACCGCCAAGCGAACGAAACGATAGGTGGTTGAGTCCCAGGCATATTGTCGATGCCCTTGGCCCGTTCGACCTCGACCCTTGCGGAGCGCCAGATCATCACCTTGCCACTAAGACTTACCTGCTAGAGAACGGCGACGACGGTCTAGTTGATCCCTGGGAGGGCATGGTGTACTGCAACCCTCCTTATGGTAGGCACCAGCGCCCGTGGGTGGAACGCATGGTAGAGCACAACAACGGTATCCTGCTGATCCCCGTTGCCACCGGCACTAAACTGTGGCAGGATGTGGTATGGCCTAACGCTTCAGCGATCCACTTCTACCGACACCGCATTGAGTTCTTGCGCCGCAAGGGGTTCGATGGCGGCGAGAAGATGGTCAGCCCCCAGGCCAGCGCGATCATTGCGTTCGGTGAGGAAGCAACCCAGAGACTACTAAACAGCGACCTGCCAGGGTTCTGTATTACGTTCGACAACTAGGAGGAACCATGAGATTTAGTGAAGGACCTTGGCACTTTGCAGGTGCCACCATTGAAAAGTACAGGTCACCGGCCAATGACTACTACGTCATCATCCACGGTAACAACAACATCGACGTACACTTTGTCGGTGACGACTACGACAACGGGCTGATCCGCTACTACGTCGAAGAGTACGACAAGGCGCACACGGGTCCGTTCCTTGGTGTGCCAGAGTTGTACGCTATTCCCCACGAGGATCTAGACGAGGTGGCACGCCACGCCCCGAGAGGAACCATCCTTAGGGTGAGGGCGCGGCGCTCCTACTTAGACAACTGGACCGAGATATTCATCATCCGCCTCGACGGTGGAAAATGGATGAACCTCGCCAGCCACTTGCAGTACGACGAACACAACGTCTTCGCCTACTTCTTCAGGCAACCCAAAGTCGAATTCATTGTTGAAGTGATCGACGCTAAGTTCTAACCAGAGGGTGCCCCGTCAAACGGCGGGGCACCTTTGTCTAAGGGGTCACTATGATTTGCAATAAGGTCAAGTATCGAACTAAACTGGACGCTAAGATCGCCCTCGCCAGTACGCAGCGGGCCAGCGGTAGCAGCAACAGAAACGAGAAGCGGTATTACTACTGCTCGAAGTGCCGAGGCTGGCACCTCACATCGCAAAGGAGGAGTAAATGAGTATTACTTTCGTAGTAAACAAACTGACAGACGCCATGCGCTCTGACTTCAGGGCCGCGTTCCAGCGCGCCAAGGATCTCGCCGGACTCGACGAGCCAGTAGAGGTGGCAGAGAACCCCTACTACGGCGACGGTGTAACCGTGGGGCTAGGTGTCAAGGGCTACGACTACCTCACCCTCTCGCCTAAGCAGGTAGTCACCCGAGGGCTAGGCGTGTCGTTCCTGCAACAGACTATGCAACAGGCCATGATCGGTAAGCGCGGCTCGGTGCCACTCACCGAGGGTGTGAACTACCACATCTACCAAGGTGAGGAACTAGACTTCCGAGGCAAGACCGTTGCCCTCGACATTGAGACCGCCGGTAACATCGACAAAGACCCGTGGGCTTCAGGGCGCATCCTTTCCATCGCCCTCTACGACGGCAAGAACGCCATCGTCATCCCCGAGGAACTAGCCGAGACCGAAGAAACATCACGGCTGATCGAGAACATTCTTCTCGACCCCTCCATCCGTGTCGTTACATGGAACGGCACGTTCGATATTCCCTACTTGTGTAAGCGCCTCAACCTTTCACCACTGTTGCATGAAGAAGACGACGCCATGCTCATGCACTACGCCCTCTACAACACGGCGGGCGAGCACGGCCTCAAGCCAGTGGCACGACGCTTTCTCGGGGCACCTGACTGGGATGCTGACAACGCCAAGTACACCAAGGGCGGCGCTCACTTCGAGAACATCCCCCGCCCCCAGTTGTACTA
>CAMFDH010000058.1 GCA_945949035.1 uncultured Actinomyces sp. | reverse complement strand
GCGATCTCCGCTGGAACCGGCACCATCGGCTCCGCCGATGCCTCCAAGGTGAGCGACTTGTCAACCGTTGCCCTCAAGGTCGGCGATGAGTTCGTGCCCTACTCGGCCGCAGGTGCCGCCAAGGTCGTTGAGGTCTCCCCGGTCGTTGAGGGTCGCTCGACCTACGACATTGCCATCGACCTTGACCGCACCACCACTGAGTCGGGTTCCTACCCGCTCGTCCTCGTCTCCTACCTGCTGGTATGCCAGCAGTACGAGGACCCTGCAACGGCTGAGTTCATCAAGGCCTACGCGGGTTACATCGCAAGTCCCGAGGGACAGCAGGCTGCTGCGGCAGGTGCCGGTTCAGCCCCCCTCTCGGAAGCCACCACATCCAAGGTAGTTGAGTCCATTGACAGTATTGGCTAACGAAAGAGCCAAGGTCGACCGCCCCAGCCCGGGTTCCCACGCGTCTCATGTCTTTGCTGACAGGGCGTTCAAGGGACTCGCGGTGGGGGCGGGCGTCCTCATTTTGGCGGTCCTCGGTTTCGTCACGGTCTTCCTGCTTGCGGAGGCGTGGCCCGCCTTCGTTGCGGGGGATGAGGTCGGGGGCGCAGAGCCCCAGACCATCTGGCAGTACGTAGCCCCGTTCGCCTTCGGGACGGTCTGGGTGGCTCTGCTCGCCCTCATTCTGGCCACTCCGGTGGCCATCGGGGTCGCACTGTTCATCTCACACTATGCACCGCGCAAACTGGCGACTCCCCTCGGCTACCTGGTGGACCTACTGGCGGCGGTGCCCTCCGTTGTCTTCGGCCTCTGGGGCATCCAGGTGCTGGCACCTCTGATGCAGCCGATCTACGTCTGGCTCAACAAGTACTTTGGGTGGATTCCCCTGTTCGAGGGTCCCGTCTCCGGAACGGGTCGCACCGTGCTGACGATCGCCATCGTCCTCGCCGTGATGATCCTGCCGATCATGACGGCAGTGTGCCGCGAGTTGTTCCTGCAGACCCCACCCCTTCAGGAGGAGGCCGCTCTTGCGCTGGGGGCCACCCGCTGGGAAATGATCCGTCTGGCGGTTCTTCCCGGTGCCCACAGCGGCATCATCTCCGCCATGATGCTGGGCCTTGGTCGCGCTCTGGGTGAGACCATGGCCGTCGCCATGGTTCTCTCCCCTGCCGCGGTCATCTCATTCGCCCTCGTCACCACCCAGAACCCGAACACCATCGCAGCCAACATCGCCCTCAACTTCCCGGAGGCTTTCGGACTGCGTATCAACACCCTGATCGCCACCGGCCTGGTGCTCTTTGCGATCACGTTGGTCATCAACATCGGGGCCCGCTGGGCCATCTCGCGTCGGGCCCAGTTCTCAGGAGCAAACGCATGAGCGAAGACATTCGCACCCCCCGGGGCGCTTCGAAAACCGAGCGTCCCTCGGAGCTGGCGGTGGCCGGCCCCGCGATCCTCGCGGAAATCATCGCTCTGCCGGAACTGGAACACGACTCTCACCGCAGCGTGCCCCTTCCCCCGGCGACCTCCCCCTTCAAGACCGATCGGGCTGACCGTCACCTTCGCGCGCGCCGCCGAAAGAACCGTCTGGCGACCATCGCGGTCTACGGGGCGTTCGTCCTCGCCATGATCCCGCTGGTCTCCCTGGTCTTCACCGTCGTGTCGCGCGGCGCCGAGCGTTTCGACGCCACCTTCTTCACCAACTCGATGAGGAATGTGGTCGGAGACGGCGGAGGCGCCCTGCACGCACTGGTTGGAACCCTGGAGATCACCGGCCTGGCCGCACTGATCTCAGTTCCCATCGGACTGATGACCGCGATCTACCTGGTTGAGTACGGGCGCGGACGCCTGGCCCGCTCCGTCACCTTCTTCGTTGATGTCATGACCGGTATTCCCTCGATTGTGGCGGGCCTGTTTGCCTACGCCCTCTTCCTGCTGGTGTTCGGCCCCGGCTCACAGAACGGGGCCGCCGGTGCGATTGCGCTCTCCGTCCTCATGATCCCCGTGGTCGTTCGCTCGTGTGAGGAAATGCTGCGCCTGGTTCCGAATGAACTGCGCGAAGCCTCCCTCGCCCTCGGTGTCCCCCGCTGGCGCACCATCACCAAGGTCGTCCTCCCCACCTCAATGGCCGGGATCGCCACCGGCGTCATGCTGGCGGTGGCCCGCGTCATCGGTGAGACCGCACCTCTGCTGGTCGCCGTCGGCTTCACCCAGTCGATGAACTACTCCCTGACGGACGGACCGATGATGACGCTGCCGGTCTTCGTCTACAACTCCTACATGTCGCAGGGCGTGGATGCCGCAGCCTACGTCGACCGCGCCTGGACCGGCGCCCTCACCCTGATTCTTATCGTCATGGCCCTGAACCTGGTGGCGCGACTGATTGCCGCTCGCTTCAGGCCGAAAGGAAGCCGCTGAACATGGCTATGCAGATTGATACCCAGAACCTCAACGTCTACTACGGTGACTTCCTCGCCGTCGAGGACGTCACCATGACCATTGCGCCGCGTTCGGTCACAGCCCTCATCGGGCCGTCAGGCTGCGGGAAGTCCACCTTCCTGCGCACCCTGAACCGCATG
This sequence comes from uncultured Actinomyces sp., assembly GCA_945949035.1. Taxonomy (GTDB): domain Bacteria; phylum Actinomycetota; class Actinomycetes; order Actinomycetales; family Actinomycetaceae; genus Scrofimicrobium. Next base: position 5,176 of record CAMFDH010000058.1, on the reverse strand, counting down.
CATGAGGTCGTGCCCGGCGGGCGCGTCGAAGGTACCGTCATGGTCAACGGCGAGGACCTCTACGGGACAAAGGTGGACCCTGTGGATGTTCGGCGCAATGTGGGCATGGTGTTCCAGCGCCCCAACCCCTTCCCCACCATGTCGATTGCGGACAACGTCTTGGCGGGCGTGAAGCTCAACGGCGGACGACTCTCGAAGGCAGAGTCCGAGGCGATCGTCGAGAAGGCCCTGCGGGGAGCCAACCTCTGGGAGGAGGTCAAGGACCGCCTGGACAAACCCGGATCATCCCTGTCCGGCGGGCAGCAGCAGCGCCTCTGCATTGCGCGCGCAATTGCCGTTGAACCTGAGGTGATCCTGATGGATGAGCCGTGCTCCGCCCTCGACCCCATCTCAACCCTGGCGATTGAGGACCTTATCGGTGAGTTGAAAGAGGACTACACCATCGTCATCGTCACCCACAACATGCAGCAGGCAGCCCGCGTCTCAGACAAGACGGCCTTCTTCAACCTTGCGGGCGCGGGCAAGCCCGGGCGCCTGGTGGAGTTTGACGACACCTCACGGGTCTTCTCGGCCCCGAAGCACCAGGAGACAGCAGACTACGTCTCCGGCAGGTTTGGTTAGCCCCCGGGCGGGGGCCAACCACCCCCGTTACTAGATGCGCCAGTTCGTCTGGCGTCCCAGCGTCCCCGCGTAATCCGCGAGGGGCGCTGCCTGCAATTCGGCCAGCTCCGCGGTGAGGGTATCCCGGCGCTCCTCGAACACCTCGCGGCGATCTTCAGTCGCACCCTGGGGTCGGGACAGGAAGTCCTCAACCGCCGCGATTGACTTAGTCAGGAAGGCGATGTGACCGTCCTTCTCATACTGGAGACGCTCGCGGTACCAGTCCGAAGCGAGGATTGACTCCCGCTCAAACTGCGCGCGGAACTCTGGGGCCTTCAGCGTCAGACCATCGGCGGTCTCCCCGTTCGCCATCACCTCTAGCAGGGCGCGAATCGGCGGGATGCCGAGGGCGATGGTGCCGTCGTCAATGTAGGACTGAGCCACACGCTTGTGGGTCTTGACGATGGTGGCAATCGACTCTGCGTAGACCTCTTCATCCTGGAGCTCCGGAGCCAGCATGGCCGGGGTGAAGACCAGGTTCGGGTGCAGGAAGATGCGCCCGAAGTACTTGGTCGCAAACCTCTCGGTCATGCGGTAACCGAGTCGGCTGGCCGGAACCTCTTCACCATTGACGACCAGGTCCGGAACCGGCTCCAGGGCGCCCTCGGCAATCAGGTTGGCAGCCTTGCGCTCATCGTCGTACATGCGTGAGAACAGCTCGGGGATCAGCATCGAGATGTCGTGATCGACCTTCACCTTGGGGCCGACGTAGCCGGCACTGGAGAGCCAACCGTCGTATCCGGTCAGGGCGAACGAGAGCAGGGCTGCATTGAGGTCGACGATGGAGGGAAGGGCGTTGAACGGACCCTTGGTCATCGCGCCCTCTGAGCCGGCCCCCGTGGTGGAGGGCGACTTTCCTGTCATGGAAGAAATGAACTCCATGAACAGCTCGGGAAGTTCCATGTAGTGCAGGGGACCGTAGGAGGCCAGCGGGGGCACCCCGTTCTCAGCGGGATTGTTGCGTCGTCCGGCCACGACGATGTCCACGGGCTGCTTGAACTCAGCGTCCATGGGCACCCGCGCGTAGAGGCGCGAGGCTAGATCGGCGTTAGCGGTGGCAAGGGGGTGGGCCAGGTCGGGGCGAACCTGCAGGTAGCGCGGGTTCTTCGACGGCTTGCCATCAACGATGCGCGGCTGCGAGGAGGAGACGACGTAGGCCGGCTGATCCTCGGGACCGAAGGCCGCCTGTTTGATGATCTTGCGCATCGGCTTGGTGAACTGGCTGAAACCAACCGCGTCCTCAACCATGGCCACAGCCTGCTCGCGTGTCAGCGGCTCGTAGTTGGAGAGGAAGACACCTGGACCCGCAATGTCTTTCTCAGCCTGCTTGTCGTAGCCGCGGATAATCGCGTCATCCGGGCGCTGGAACAGCAGGTTCTCGCAGTTGTCCACGTACTTGCGTGACGGGGCGCCGTCCTTACCGGGAACCACGATCGAGGCGGTGATATCGTCCTCGGTCTGAACCTTGGCGGCGGGGTGGAAGTCATAGCGCAGACCGAACAGGCGCCACGATCCGTCCTCTTCGTAGCCCACACGCAGCATGGAGACACGCACCTTGTCCCGGTCGGCATGCACCATGGTGCCCTTGCGGCCGTTGACCATACCGGTGGTGAAGTGGCTGGCCCAGTCATCGCCCCACTCGGGCTGGTAGTAGCGCTTGACGATCAGGACTAACTCGACGATGTACCCGGGCAGGGTGTTGAGCCATGCGTTGTACTCATCGGTGTAGTCGGGGCTTGGGGTGAGCAGTTTGACGACGGAGCCGATCGAGCGCTTATCCGAGAGAATGGAGCGGCTGTCAGCGCTGATGTTCGCCGGATCGATGAAGCGGTTGGTGAAGTCCTTTTCAAGGATCTCAGCCACGCGCGCCATATCCGCATCGAAGTCGGGGGCGTAGGAGTCGCCGTTGATCACCGCGTCGGTGATGGCCTTCGAAATCTCAGACTTGCCGCCGCCGGAAACCGTGGCCGGCTTGTGGCAGGTGGTGGACCGCGGCGAGGTGCCGATCAGGGTCCACTGGGTCGGATCGTTCTCCATCTGCATCAGCTGGGTGTAGTAGCCGTCAGGGGCGACATAGAGCCTCTCGCTGCGCAGCGGGATCGACTGGGTCTTCCCCTCGTGTTCCCACGACACCGAGTTGTCCCACAGCGAGTAGGTGGCGCCGGCCGGCACCAGGATGTTCCGCTCGTCCTCAAGGTCGAGGACGTACCCCTCGGGCTGGGTGGCAAAACGCTGCGGGTCGCGCCAGACGACCTCCGCAAGCGAGTAGGAGGTGTCGGATTCCTTATCCGTGAAGTGCTGACCCAGGTTGTAGCGCGGGTAGACACGCGCGCCACCCGCGTGCTCCTCTTCGACCTCGCCAAACAGGTTGGCCGAGTAGGAGATCTGCGCCTTAACTTCCTTCTTGCAGTAGCCAAAGTAGTTGTCAGCAATGACGGTGGTGATGACACCGCGTTCGTCGCGCGCACACACCTTGAACGCGGAACCACCGTTGTAGAGTTCGTCCGAATCTTCCCAGCACATGCCGTCGCGGCGCTGACGCTCCGTCGCGTCCTCCCACTTCGGCAGCCCCAGTTCCTTCTTGGTCACCTTCGTCAGGTGCGGGGCGAGGACGACGAGGCCGGTGGTGCCCGTCCACGAGTCGGGATCGAGCGAGGCGTCAAACTCAGGCACGTAGGGGTCGCCTCCGTTGCCGAAGATTCCCTCAACGAAGTCGAGGTTCGCCACCAGGGAACCCGGGGCGATGAAACGCACCTCCATGGTCCGCTCAGCACTGAACTTCGGTACCTCTGGGACCACCACGGGTCGCAGCTGGAGGGAGACCCAGGCGCCAACCGGCTCTTCCGAATCCGAGGTGTAGGGCAGGGTCATCGCCTCTTCCGGCGGCTGGAAGGCACGCTCCATCAAACGGCCAAACACCGCGCGCGGGACTTCAATCTTGTCGTCCTGAACCGGCAGTCCCCCGTCGGCGATGTGGAAGACACCCTTGGTGGTTCGGCGGTCATTGGCGGGATTGTGGAGGACGCCGTTGAGGGTGCGGTATGAGGTCAGCAGATCTGACTCAAATTTGTCCCCACCGATTGGTAGTGACAGGGTGCGGGCCAGACCCGGCTGGTCGAGGACGAAGGTGACGCGCGGCAACTGGGGTGAGACCCCGGTGCCATCCAGATAGGAATCAAGGAACGACTGAATCCGGCTGTCAACCGCCGAAAGTCGGTGTGAGAGCCTGCGGTCCATTTCCCGCTGACGCGCAATTATTGGCTGCACCAGCTTCGCTTCATCCGTAGCACTTGCAACGGATGGGATCGGTAAACCGATTAGGTTCAGTCGAAGATTTACGGCCGCGATATCCAGATTGTTCTCCATGCCCCAAGCTTAGGCTCCCCCGTCGAGACTGGGAGGCGCGTGTCGTGGATCCCAGACAATGGGTAGTTTTCCCACCTCCTTCTGAGAATCTAGTCACGCCGTTTTTGGTGCCTTTTCTAGCCGAAGGTCCCAGGGTTCCCACAAGTGGGGATGAGTGGTACGAAACCACTGTGACCCGCCTCGATGACCAGCGTCACTTCCCATCGAAAACCCCTGCAATCAAAGGTAAATTTCAGGTGTTTTGATTGGCAAGGCAGGGGCGTTACCTCCCGGAGGGTTCAGTGATGAGTAAGATTCCGACTTCTGAGAAGCCGAGAGTGGTCGGAAGACCAAAGATGACCGGCAGTACCCTAGCGAACCTGCTGGTGGTCGTCGCCATCATCTTCATCCCCCTCATGTACGGCGGCGTACTCACCTCCGCCTACCAGGACCCGGTCGGGCGCATCAACCACATCCAGGCTGCCGTGGTTAACGAGGACACCCCGTATCAGGCGCAGCTGGTCTCCGGTGAGACCGAAACCGTCGATGTCGGCGCCATGCTGACGGACGCCCTCGTCAATCCGGCAGAGGGCGAGGACACCGGCTTTACCTGGCACGCCATGACCGCGCAGGAAGCCGAGAAGGACATTCTGGACGAGTCGATCCGAGCCATCCTCTACATCCCCGCCGACCTCTCCCAGCAGGTGGCGCAGATCGGTACGGCCGAGGCCGCCCAGACGGTCCCCTCACAGATCAGGCTCGTCACCGATGACGGCATCAACTACCTTTCCGGAACCCTGGCCACGACCGTGGCGGCAACCCTCCAGGACCGCATTACCTCAGAGGCCTCGGCAACGTACGCCGAGGCCCTTCTGGGCTCACTCGGGACCATCCGCACCGGCATGGGAACCGCCGCAGACGGGGCTACCCAGCTGACAGATGGTTCGACCACCCTGGCCAGCGGCCTCACCCAGCTGAACGAGGGCGCTGCAAGCGCAGCAACCGGATCGAACACGCTGTCTGACGGCGCCGACCAGCTGGCAGCCGGTCTGAACCAAATGGCGGATCAGGTTCCAGCCCTTCAGGAGGGCGTCAGCGCCCTCGACAGCGGCACCTCGCAGCTTGCCGGTGGAGCAAGTTCCCTGAACAGCGGGCTAGGCCAGTACACCTC
>CAMFDH010000057.1 GCA_945949035.1 uncultured Actinomyces sp. | reverse complement strand
AAGTCAATCAGGACCATTCGCAGCTCTGCAGGGGAGAGGCTGAGGGCGTGGGAGAGCACGAAGGTGGTGAGCAGCTCAGACTTGCCGGCCCCGGTTCCGCCTACCACCAGGGCGTGGGGACCATCATTCTCAAGGTCGACGTAGGCAGTCCCTGACAGGGAACGACCGAGAGGAACGCGCCCACTTTCCGTTGCTGCTGCCCCATCGAGGACCTCTTCCAGGCCGACGAGGTGGGGAATCTTGGCCGCGGTTGCACGCATCTCTTGCACCTGGCGAAGCCATGCCTCAGAACCGACCCGAACTGCTGCAACTACCAGCTGTGACTCAGGAGGGACATCGCCGACTGTACGACCCCAGACAACTGCGGCTACCGAGAGCTGCGTGGCCCCTCGCGCCTGCTGAACCTCGACTTCGCAGCCGTGCAGTCGCATTTGCAACGCCAACCACCAGGCATAGCGCTCTGCGGCCTCACCCACCACAGCAATGGGCGCCGACGGCCCAGCTGATGGGTCAACCTTGAGAAGATGCCGACGACCGGGGGTGCGGAGGACTGCGATTGGGTCGGCCTCAAGACTCATCTCCGAGGCGGAAGTCAGGGAAGAGGCCGCAAGAAGAAGTCGCGCTTCATCCCAGTCCCGCCAGCGCCTTCGTCGCAGCCACAAGATGGTGACGATCGCGACCAGAAGGGTACCTAGGGCTGCGGCAGTGAGAAGGGGTGAGGGGGAGATGCGGAGCAGCAGCACCAACAGCATGAAGGGCGCAGCTACCGTTCCAAACCTGCGCCATGAGGAACGGGGAGGGGGCGTTCCTCCGGGCCACTCCCGGTCGGCGGGGCGCCTGCGCACCACCCAGCGGTCCGTACCGGTGACAAACCTGAACCCGGGTTTGAGCCTTCTGTCCCGGTAGCGATTCCGCAGGGGATTGGTGTGTGAAAGGTTGTCGAGGACGATTTGGGTCCGGCCGCCATGACCCCGCAAACCTCTCACCCTGACGTGGCGACGCGACACGGCAGCATCACTGAGCCCGAGGGTTTCCCGACCCAGCACCACCCCGTCCCGAAGGGGGACAACCACGCCACGATCGGGACCCGTGGTGCAGACGAGGTGCATTTCGGTGCGTAGGCACTGCTGGGCGGTTGAGGACATATCCCAAGCATCCGCACCCACCCGCCCTCGTCGAAATGATCGAGCCCGCACTGTGGGAAGCGGTAGCTCAGTGGAACTGGGGACAAACCGCCCCACCCGATCTTCCAGTTCAGTTTGACTGTCCATCTGCGAGAATGGGCCCATGGAAATGGACAGCGAAGTGACTCAGGCTGGGCAGCGGTGGGCCGAACTGGTTGAAGCCATTCAAGATGCTCGTGAAAAGTACTACGACCTCGACGAACCCACGATTTCGGACGCCCAGTACGACGCCAACTACCGCGAACTCGAAGAGCTCGAGGCGCGGTTCCCGGCCCTGGCAACGGCGGACTCGCCGACTCAGTCGGTTGGTGGTTCACCCCAGGCGACATTCGCCCCCGTGACCCACTCGGTGCAGATGGCCAGCCTCGAGGATGTCTTTTCCTTCGAGGAACTCGGCGCCTGGTTCAACCGGGTCGAAGCCCGCTGGCCCGGGGAAAAGATCCCCATGACAGCCGAGGTCAAGGTCGACGGTCTGGCAGTCAACCTGCGCTACGAGGACGGCGTCCTCATCCAGGCTGCCACCCGTGGTGACGGTTATGTCGGTGAGGACGTGACAGCCAACGTCCGCACCATCAGGTCGGTTCCAGGGCGACTTCACGGCGCCCCCGTCCCCGCCGTTATCGACATTCGCGGAGAGGTGTACTTCCGTCTTGACGACTTTGAGCGGGTCAATGAGGAACTGCTTGAGGCCGGAAGGAAGACCTTCGTCAACCCACGCAACGCTGCCGCGGGGTCACTGCGCCGGAAGGATGCTGAGGAGACGGCCAAGCTGCCCCTGTCATTCGTCGCCCACGGCATCGGTGACGTGCAGTGGGGTGGGGTCGAGGACGCAGACCAGCCGCACTCCCAGTTTGAGTGGTACCGCCAGATCCGGGACTGGGGGGTTCCGGTGGGTCAGCACACCCGGCTGATCAACTCCCTTGAAGAAGCAACCGATGCCATCCGGTACTTCGGTGAGGAGCGCTCTAACTTTGAGCATGAGATTGACGGAGTGGTCTTCAAGGTTGACAGCCTGATTCGGCAGCGGGAAATGGGTTCGACCTCGCGCACCCCGCGCTGGGCGGTGGCCTACAAGTACCCGCCGGAAGAGGTGTTCACCCGCCTCCTCGACATCCAGGTTCAGGTCGGACGAACCGGTCGCGTCACCCCGTACGCCATTTTTGAGAAGGTTTTGGTCGCGGGTTCCAACCTGCAGCACGCCACCCTGCACAACTCGCAGGAGGTGAAGCGCAAGGGCATCCTCATCGGCGACCTCATCGTGGTTCGTAAGGCTGGGGACGTGATTCCCGAGGTCGTGGGGCCGGTCATGGCCGACCGGGATGGCACCGAGGTCGAGTTCGTGATGCCGGAGCACTGCCCCTCGTGTGGAACCAAGTTGGCCCCCATGAAAGAGGGCGATGTTGACCTGCGCTGCCCCAACACCGCGGGCTGCCCGGCGCAGATTACGGAGCGCTTGATTCACCTGGGGTCGCGCGGTTCACTCGATGTAGAGGGTCTGGGCGCCGAGGCCGCAGCTGCACTGACGCAACCGGAAATGGGACGCGAGCGGGTGGTGGCAGCCCTCGTCGCCGGCCACACGGTAACACTCGAAAACGGTGAGGTATTGAGGCTTGAGGACCACGGGGAACTGAGTCATGGTGAACTGTTTACGGTCGCGGATGCCCTACTTCCCGCAGCTCAAGCCGGGGTGCTGTCGTCTTCTAAGGACATTTTCAGTCTCGAGGCCGAGGCTCTCAAGGACATCTTCGTCTGGCGTCCGGTCCGGGTCAGGGGAGTTGCCACAGGTGACTACCAGCAGGTGAGGTACTTCTGGACCTCGGGTTACAAGAAGAAGTACCGCTCAGTCAACAAGGTGCGTACCGCCTACTTTGAGTCGATTGACCCCCAGCCTCGTAAGAATGTCGAGGCCATGATCAAGAACCTGGAAGAAGCCAAGAAGAAGCCCATCTGGCGTTTCCTGGTGGCCATGTCGATCCGTCACGTCGGCCCCACCGCGGCACAGGCGCTGGGAGCTAAGTACGGCTCAGTTGATGCCATCGCCTCGGCGACAGTTGAGGACCTGGCAGACACCGAGGGGGTGGGCCCGGTGATTGGCCAGTCTGTGTACGACTGGTTCCGCGTCGACTGGCACCGCGACATTGTCGAAGCTTGGCGGGACGCTGGGGCAGTTCTGGAAGAGGAGCAGGATATCGAAGAGGTCCCCCAGATTCTTCAGGGCGCAACCATAGTCATCTCGGGGGCAATGCCCGGCTACGACCGCGAGGGGGCTAAGGGAGCCGTGATTGCCCGCGGTGGCAAAGCCGCGTCCGGCGTCTCCAAGAAGACCACCCTGGTAGTGGCTGGTCCGGGATCCGGTTCCAAGGTCACCAAGGCCGAGGCTCTGGGGGTACCGGTAGCAGATCAGACCTACTTTGATCTGCTCCTTACAGACGGGGTCGAAGCCGTGATTGAGGCGCTCGGGGGCGCGTCCTAGACGATGAAGTTGAAGGGTCGCACCAGGCGTTCCAGCACCCGGGTGCCGAGGGAGCGACCCTGCCATTCCTCCAGGGTCAGCTGCCGTGCGGTCGTCAGATCGTTATCGAAGATGTCCTCCATCTTCTGCGCGAACTCTGGGTCATCAATCTGAACCGTGACCTCGAAGTTACCCATCATCGAGAGACGGTCGATGTTGGCCGTGCCCACGATGGAGCGCCGCGCATCTGCGATGACGGTCTTGGAGTGAATCATGGCGTGCTTGTAGAGCCAGATCTCGACCCCGGCCTCTAGAAGCGAACCAAAGAAGGGGCGGGCGACCCAGTCGGCCAAAATGTGGTTTGAGTACTCGGGAATAAGGACGCGCACCTTCACCCCGCGCCTGGCGGCCAGAATCAGCTCCTGGAGGATCTCCCGATCAGGAATGAAGTATGCGGTGGTGATTTCCAGAGACTCCGCGGCACGGCGGAACGCGTCGATGTACTGCATGCGGACGGGGAACAGCAGCTTCGACGGCAGGTTGAAAGCCGCCGTGATCTGGTCGTCCCAAGGGAGCTCTTCGCCCTCGGGCAACATCGGTTGGTCCTTCCCGCGGAAGGTATTCCAGAAGTCGTGGAAGCCAACCGAAAGAATACGAACCGCGGGCCCAATCAGGCGGATGTGGGTGTCGCGCCACTCTGTTCCGAAGTCCTTGCCGATGTTGAACCCACCCACGAAGGCGACCTCGTCATCTACCACGAGGATCTTCCGGTGGTTACGACCCGTCCGGCGCAGGTCGCCGAGAAGCAAGCCCACCCTGATTTCTTTGACGCGGTGAACGTGCAGGGTAGGAAGTTTGGGGAACAGCTTGAGGGCGGGAGCCGACATGAAGGATCCGAAGCCGTCATAAATGATGAAGACCTCGACCCCACGTTCAGCGGCGCGAACAAGTGCCTCTTTGAAGGCAAATCCCACGCGATCTGAGCGCCAGACGTATGTCTCAAAATACACAGAGGTCTTGGCGGAATCGATGGCTGCGATCATGTCCCCGTAGAGGGTGGCACCTTCGGTGTAAGCCTGCAGTCGGGTCTCGCCAACTTCGACCTCTTCCGGCGGCAGGGTGGGAAACCCGTGCCGACCACCGGGAATACGCGCCTTGCGGACGCGGTCAATCCCGTAGATCACCCCGACGGCGCCGAGCTGGGCAACGGTGACAGCCAGCGTGGTCATCTTGGCGATGCGCCACATCCGGGCCTTGGTATCGACGGGGAGCGGGGCGGGGACTGCCGGCAGCGGCGCTACTTCCTGGGTCATAGGCCCAGCCTACGCAATTGGCGCGGTAAACTGGCACCCATGGCAAACACGACAGTCACAAAGGATGAGGTGGCGGAACTCGCCGACCTCGCCTGCATCGCTCTTTCAGAGGCAGAAATCTCCCAGTTAGCAGAGGATCTCACCGCAATCGCAGAGGCGATTGACTCGGTGGCGGCCGCTGTTGAGGGCGATACTCCGCAAACCGGTCTTCCCATTCCCCTCACCAACGTCATGCGTCCCGATGTCATCGGGGGCACGATTGACCGTGAGGTCCTCCTGGCTCAGGCGCCCGCCGCCTCAGAGGGAATGTTTGAAGTTCCGCGAATCCTTGAGGAGGACTGATGACTGACTTGATGAAACTTTCTGCCCTTGAGATGGCAGAGGCGCTGCGTGAAGGCCGCGTCACCTCAACCGAACTGGTAGAGGCATCACTGGCTCGAATCGAAGAGCTCAACCCCAGCCTCAACGCCTTCCTGGCTGTTGACGCGGAAGGTGCTCTCGCCACCGCACAGGAGGTGGATGAGCTGCGCGCCCAGGGCGCCGAGCTGCACCCCCTGGCCGGCGTTCCCGTGGCCGTCAAGGACAACATCGTCACCAGTGGTCTTGAGACCACGGCGGCCTCGAAGATCCTCGAGGGCTGGGTTCCTCCCTACGATGCGACGGTCGTGGCACGCCTCAAGGCCGCCCGCCTACCCATCGTTGGCAAGACCAACCTGGATGAGTTCGCCATGGGTTCCGGCACCGAGTTCTCAGCATTTGGACCGACCAAGAACCCCTGGGACATGACGCGTGCGCCGGGTGGTTCCGGTGGTGGTTCGGCAGCGGCGGTGGCGTCCTACATGGTTCCCCTCGCCCTTGGCTCTGACACGGGCGGTTCGATTCGCCAGCCCGCCATGCTGACCGGAACGGTGGGAGTCAAGCCCACCTACGGGCGCATCTCACGCTACGGCGCGATCGCTCTTGCTTCCTCACTGGACCAGGTCGGCCCCGCAGCCCGCAACCTGGCCGATGCTGCTGCACTGCAGGACATCATTGCGGGACACGACCCGAAGGATGCCACCTCACTGAATGAGGAGCACGGGTCGATGCTCGAGGTCATGGAGACCACGGGTGGCAAGAAGGCCATTGAGGGGCTTCGGGTCGCCGTGGTCAACGAGATCATGGAAGAGAATTACGAAGAGGACGTTCGGGCGAACTTTGAGCGCACCCTGGCCGAGCTTGAAGCCGCGGGCGCCCAGATCGTTCACCTCTCGCTGCCGTCGATCAAGTACGCCTTCCCGACCTACTACATGATCCTGCCCGCTGAGGCCTCATCCAACCTGGCCCGTTTCGACGGGATCCGCTACGGCACCCGCTGGGTTCCGGACAAGCCGAACCCCACGGTCAACGAGGTCATGGCCTACACCCGTGACAACGGCTTTGGCCCAGAGGTCAAACGTCGCATCATCATGGGAACCCGCGTCCTTCGTGCCGGCAACTACGATGCCTACTTCGGCGCGGCCCTGCGTATGCGCACCCTGATCCGTGAGGATCTGGAGCGCCTCTTCGAGCAGGCTGACGTCTACGTTTCTCCCACCGCCCTCGGGACCGCGTTCCCGTTTGAGCGTGAGGTGAAGAGCCCGGTTGAGGCCTATCTCAACGATGTTGCCACCATTCCCGCCAACCTGGCCGGACTGCCCGCCCTGTCGCTTCCGAATGGTATCGACTCCAATGGCCTGCCTACCGCCATCCAGGTGGTGGCTCACCAGCGTGAGGACGCCCTGCTCTACAGGGTCGCCTCCGCTATCGAAGAGCTGGTTGCAGAAGACGTGGTGGCCCCCCGCTACCTCGACGACTACTCGACTCCGGCCCCCGCACGCAACGACTCGGAAGGTAAGTAACTCCGTGGCAAAAATGACCTATGAAGAGGCCGTTAAGACCTACCAACCTACGCTCGGCCTCGAGGTTCACGTTGAACTGAACACGGCTACCAAGGCCTTCGATGACTCACCCCAAGAGTTTTTCGCCGAGCCGAACATGTCGGTGAACGAAGTTTCTGTCGGACTCCCCGGGACCCTTCCTGTTTTCAACGAGAAGGCCCTTGAGTCTGCGATTCGCCTCGGTCTCGCCCTCAACTGCAAGATTGCTGAAGAGACGTTCTTTGCTCGCAAGCACTACTTCTACCCGGACCTTCCCAAGGCCTACCAAATCTCCCAGTCCTCCGCGCCCATCGCCTACGACGGGTACGTGGATGTCGAGCTCTCCGATGGTGCGACCTACCGCGTCGAGATCGAACGTGCTCACATGGAAGAGGACGCGGGCAAGCTGAACCACGTCGGTGGTGGCACCCGGATTCACGGCGCCGACTACTCGCTGGTGGACTACAACCGTTCCTCAGTGCCGCTGGTAGAGATCGTCTCGAGGCCGTTTACCGAGGGCCGCGAACGCTCGGCTGAAATCGCTGCGGCCTACGTGCAGACCCTGCGGGACATCTTTCGTACTCTCGATATTTCTGAGGCGCGCATGGAACGCGGCAACGTTCGTGCCGATGTCAACGTTTCGCTGCGTAAGTCCGAGGACGACCCGCTGGGAACGCGTACCGAGACCAAGAACGTCAACTCGTTCCGCTCCGTTGACCGTGCGGTTCGCTTCGAGGTCGCCCGTCAGGCTGAGCGCCTCAACGCGGGTGAGTCGATCGTCCAGGAGACCCGTCACTTCCACGAGGCCGATGGGACGACCTCATCCGGTCGTCCCAAGTCTGACGCTGATGACTACCGCTACTTCCCGGACCCCGATCTACCTCCCATGGTCCCGGACCGTGCGTGGATTGAGCAGCTGCGCGCTGAACTTCCTGCGCTACCCG
>CAMFDH010000056.1 GCA_945949035.1 uncultured Actinomyces sp. | reverse complement strand
GGTGTTGGTGTCATCGCCGCCGATGGTGTGCAGAACGTCAACCTGGTCCGTCTTGAGCTGATCGGCTGCGACCGCAAGGGGGTTCTGCCCCTCTTCAACCAGTCCGCGCTTGACAAGGTCCTTGGCGTTCGTGAGCTTCACCCTTGAGTTACCGATTGGTGAGCCGCCGAAGCGCTTGAGCACAGCAGCGTTCTTTCGTGCGTCCTCATCAACGACAACAAAGGTACCGGTCAGAAGGCCGTGGTAACCGTGCTGGTATGCAATCAGTTCGATGCTGGGATCAATCTCGTTGTAACGCTCAATCAGATCGCCAACTGCGGTCGACAGGCATGGTGCGAAACCTCCGGCTGTCAGAATCGCTACACGCTTTACGCTCACCTTGAAACCTCTTTCATTGAAAACAACATGCTGAATCGTCGTCATTTTACACTGACCGGATCACTACCCGACGGCGCTGGCCAGCAGCGAACGCAGCCCGCAGCCACATCCGCGATCCGCGCGATTACTGCCCTCTACTCCGGGGCCTTCTCGTCGGAAATCTCTACCTCCACTTTCGCGGAGTTCGGCACCGGTCCATCAAACTCTCCGCTGGCGGCCAACTCAGCCTTGACATCAGCTGCGTAGAGGTCGACGTACTCCTGTCCGGAAAGCAACATCAAGTTGTACATGATCTCATCAGTCACAGCCCGCAGGATGTAGCGATCCTTGGAAAGTCCGCGATAACGGGAGAAATCCAACGGTTCGCCGATGATCACACCAATATCAGTTCGGAGTGGAATCTTTTTGCCAATTGGTTGGGCCGCGTGGGTCCCCATCATGGCTACGGGAATAACGGGGGCTCCAGACTCAAGTGCCAGGCGTGCCACGCCCGTCTTTCCCTTGTACAGACGCCCGTCTGGACTACGAGTGCCCTCGGGATAGATTCCGAACAGCTCTCCGGCGTTCAGCCGGTCGAGGCCTGCCTTCATGGCTGCCTGGGCAGCCTTTCCACCGCTGCGGTCAACGGGAATAGTCCCGACTGCCTTCATGAAGTTCTTGGTCGCCCAACCCTTCACACCACTCCCCGAGAAGTAGTCGGCCTTACCCATGAAGACGACTTCACGGTCAATCAGCATTGGAAGAAAGATTGAATCCCAGACTGCATTGTGATTCGACGCCAAAATCGCCGGACCAGTCTTAGGGATGTTTTCGGCGCCTCGAACCCAGGGGTGATAAACCCCACGCAAGACAGGCGAGCCAGCACCTTTAAGCACGCTATAGAAACCCACGCCAACTCCTGCACTCTATTGGTTTGGTGACCACGTACAACTCTAGGTTCTTACGTTACGTCATGTTGCTTCATTTTCCCCATTAGGCTGAAGAAAGTGAACGAATGAACCAGAAGGGAGCACCATGATCACAGCAATCGTGATGGTGAACTGTGCCGTCGACTCTATCCCGGAAGTTGCCCAGACTATCGCGGACATTCCGGGTGTCATTGAGGTGTACTCGGTTACCGGAGATATAGACCTGATTGCAAGGGTCAAGGTCTCGAACTACGAGGATATTGAAGAAGTAGTTTCAGGCGGGATTGCCAGGGTCAAGGGAATTACGTCTCTCTCGACACACCTTGCATTCCGGGCCTACTCAAGCACAGACCTGGAAGAGGCCTTCCACATCGGCTTGGACTAAACGGTCCGGCTGACTTCGACCCAGTTCCTCAGGGTCTCCTCGGTGGCTCCCGATGCCAGAGTCACCTCTGCGACTTCATAAGCAGCACGTAGGGCGACCGCGAAGCCATCAGCCTCAAACCAGTCCCCTTCGAGGCCAACCTCAGCAAGTGGACCCGGGAGCCCAGCTGCGTGTCCGGCCATCATCCCGATAGCTGCATTCATGGCCACTGAGTTCCTCACAGGTCCCTCAGCACCCGCGAAGACCTCTCGGGCTACCTTGGCGTTATGCGCGGCGGCTCCTCCACGGAGGTCATCGACTGTGCAGCGTGGTATGCCGAGAATTGAGGCCGGATCAATCTCCAGTTCGGAGATCTCTCCCCCGCTGACTACCCAGACCTGGGCACTTTCTACGGGACTGAGTTCGTCGAGGCCAACTTCGAGGCCCCTGAACACGAAGGCACTGCTGCCCCGCTCCCTGAAGACCCCTGCTACCAGAGGCGCCGCGTCTCTCCGGGCAACACCCACAGCTGAAGCCACAGGACGAACCGGGTTCGTCAGGGGGCCCAGGATATTGAATGCCGTGGGAAATCCAAGATCCCGTCGTACCCTGGCTGCGTGGCGCATGCTGGGATGAAACTTGTTCGCAAACAAGAATGCGATGTCCGCTGCCCCAAAGGAAGCAATGATCTCCGAACTGCGCATCTCCAGATCAACGCCCAGCTCTTCGAGAAGGTCCGCCGAACCGCACGCAGAGGTTGAAGCCCTGTTGCCGTGCTTGACCACCGGATAGCCCGCTGCAGCAATGACCAATGCTGCCATAGTAGAGATGTTGACGGTGTTGGCCTTGTCGCCACCTGTCCCGACGATGTCAACCACCTGTTCGGGAAGATCAATCGGCTTTGCCACACTTCGCATCTCATCAGCGAGTCCACGAAGCTCAGCCACCCCCACTCCCCGGAGTGCAACCATGGAAAGGTAGGAGGCCAGACCAATTTCTCCAAGCTCACCGGCCATGATCTCAGCCATGACCTGGCGACTCTCTTCGTAGGAAAGCCTGTCACCGCCTGCTAGGCGCGGGGCCAACTCTCGCCATAAAGTCATAGGCCTACCTTGTCGCGTTGAGGGCCTCCACCATCGTTTCCTGGAGCTCCAGTGGATCATACGGGGCCTGAACCGTAAATGCTGCACCTGACCAGGTTGCGAGCCAGTGATCCTGCGGGCGAGCCGTCAGCAGAATGACCAGCGGCTGTCCCGGCAGATCGAGTTCATTACGAATATCCTGTGCGACTGCCATACCCCCAACTTTGGGGGTCTCCGCATCAAGCACAACAATTCGAGGCTGATGATCAGCAACAGCCTTCAGCGCACCGGCTGCCGTGGCGGTCTCAATCCAGTTCAGCCGTGCAGAGTCCCGACCCGGACGCACACCCGTACCTTCAATCACTGCCTGGCGAGTCTCTGCGTTAGCGGAGTAGATCAGTACGTCAACGACCTGAGCGTCCAAAAGTTTCTCCTCAACGTCCTGCCCATCTATCTGGGCACGGAACCAAACATTTACAGTCTACCGCCCACGGGGGAAGCTGCATGTTGACTTGATGCCCCCGTGGGTGTGTGACCTGCTACTGCTTGTAAGCAGCCAGAATATCAACCACCATCACCATTGCGGGTTGGTCGGTTCCGGCACTGGGGAACACGTATGCGATTCGCGATCCCACTTTCTCCCCAAGAAACAATGATCCCTGAGCTGGGATCGCCTGCGCACCGCTTTCCCAGGTTGAAACGGCCTCAACATCGGTGCCCTAGTAGGTTCCCAAGTAGTGGTAGACGACGGTGTCATCCGCGGTGATAACCGAGCCATCGCCCTCTGCAATCACTACGGTTTGCTCTGACTCCGGCGATGCAACTCCGTCCTCAAACGAAACGGTCGGTGCCTCGCCGAGCTCGCCTTCAACAATCAGGCCCGCCGGTAGCGGGGTGTCAGTCAGCTCTGCACTTTCGAGGGCGCTGGTGTCCGATCCGAACACCTCGATGATGTCCACCACAAAAACGAGTGTTGAGCCGGCGGGAATATCTCCGTTTGCCTGGTCACCGTAGCCCCATTCAGGTGGTGCAATCAGGAGGACGCGATCCCCGACCTTCGTGTCCGCAAGCCCGTACTTCCAAGCCTGGATCACCGAGTTAAGCGAGAAGGTCGACGGGGCGCCACGTCCGAAGGACGAATCAAAGGGAGTGCCATCCCAGAGGAACCCTGCGTAGTTAACGGTGACCACGTCGTCAACGCCAACAACCGCACCATCGCCCTTTTCAAGGGTCTCAACGGTAATCACCTTTGGGGCTTCGGCCTCGACAGGTGTCATCACCGGCACCTCACCGAATGCGCCCGAGATCTTGGGGAGCTCTCCGGTTGGGTTCCGATCAACCTCTGGACCACTGTCTGAGCCCGACTCAGCGCTGCTACCGGATTCTGGGCCGGACTGTGAGGATGAATCGGTTGAGCCCGGGGTGCTACAGGCCGCCAAGCCAAGTGTGGCGGCGATTGCTAGCGCTGCAACCCGAGTGGTGAATCGTGCCGTTCGCATGCTGACGGTACCCTTCTTCTGAATTAGAGATGCCCCGCCTGCTGCGGGGACATCGTTAGTTGCTTGGTGACCTTTTGGCCTAGTGGAATGACTCTCCGCAGGCGCATGAACTTCCTGCGTTCGGATTATCGATGGTGAAACCCATCCGCTCAATCGTGTCGGAGAAATCGATGGTGGCTCCGGCAAGGTAAGGCAGACTCATGCGGTCAACCACGACCTCGACGCCGCCGAAGTCCACGACGGCATCCCCGTCGAGGAGACGCTCATCAAAGTAAAGCTGATAGATGAGCCCCGAGCAGCCGCCGGGCTGAACGGCAATTCGCAGCCTAAGGTCTTGGCGGCCCTCTTGTTCAAGAAGGCTCTTCACCTTTTCTGCAGCCTTTTCTGAGAGCTTGACCTCGTGTGTTGGCAGCTCAGTTAGCAAGTCAGACATCTGTACCTCCGTGGTAAGTAGGGATATCCCCCCATCCACATTACGCGGCTCCATTCCTAGTGTCACTGTGGAAGAGGATGCGGGAGGGGTGTTTCCGCTCTCAGATCAAAATGCCCTGGCACCGGCACGCTGAAGCAAAAGTGCTTCCGCGAGGGTGGCATTACGCAGAATCTTCAGGGACTGGGACTCATCTTCTGAATGCGCATTTGATGCAGGATCTTCGACGCCGGTCACCAGAACTTCTGCGCGCGGGAACATTTCTTCAAACTCCGCGATGAAGGGAATCGACCCTCCAACACCAATCGCTACCGCGTCCGTGCCCCATGCCTCAGACAGTGCCCAACGAAGGTCTTGCACCGCCTCTTTATCGAGATCGGCAAGGTATGAAGGGCCGGTCTCTTCAACACTTGTTGAAACGTGGCACCCAAACGGCGCGTTCTCGACCAGGTGCCTCTCTACCAGTGACGCGACCTCTGATGAGTCAGTTCCTGGCACAGTACGAACACTGAGCCTGAATGTTGCCTCCGGAATAATCGCGTTCGCAGAGTCGGCCACTGAGGTGACGTCCATTCCAATCACGCTAATCGCGGGCATTGTCCACACACGCGCAGCGAGGTCGGCGCTGCCAGCAAGTTCATAGCCTGGAAGAACCGAAGCGTCCCGGCGGAAATCGTCCTCTTCCCAGACAACTTCTGCCCTAGGCGAGCCACCGAGGCCAGCAACGGCGACGTTTCCAGAAGGATCGTGGAGGGTGGAGATCAGACGTGCTGAAAGTGTCACGGCATCGAGGATCGGACCACCGAACATTCCCGAGTGCACCGCATGCTCCAGTACGGCGACCTTGACGTCAATGGTGACGACACCGCGAAGTGATGCGGTAACCGCAGGGACATCCACCGTCCAGTTGTTTGAGTCAGCGACGATGATGAGGTCTGCCTCTAGCTCATCACGGTGGTCAGCCAAGAAGTTCTTGAACGAAGGCGAACCGACCTCTTCCTCTCCCTCAATGAACACCACGATGTTCACGGGTAGTTCGGGCGAAACTCTCTGGAGTGCACGAACAGCGCCGATGTGAACAGCAATTCCGGCTCCGTCGTCCGATGTGCCTCTTCCGTAAATCCGATCGCCCCGAATCTCAGCGACGAACGGGGAGGACGACCAACGGTCGGGGTTTACGGGCTGAACATCGTGGTGGGCGTAAAGGAGGACGGTCGGACGTCCCTCTACGACGGGGCTCTTTGCGATGACAGCGGGGGCGCCCGGGGCGCCAGGTGCGATTTCTGAGCGAGCCACTCGCGCACTAAACCCGAGATCAGCAAAGAGGTCCCTCACGAATTCAGCACTGCGCTGCAGGTCTGCTGCATGTTTCGGGTCGGACCCAACGGAAGGTATCGCGACAATCTTGGAGAGGTCATCGATCTGGGCGGATGTGCCAGCATCAACATGACCGGCTAGTTCATCAAAATTACTCATGGGAGTAATCTACCGGCTCGCCCGCTTGGGAATAGAAGCCGGAGTCCGTTAGCCTTGGGCTCGTGAGTAGTGAAGAGAACCTAGAGCCAAGCCCAACTTCTAGTAAGAAGGGTCGACCAACCCCGACCCGTCGGGAGGCTGAGGCCGCCCTGCGCAAGCCGCTGGTGCCGGGAGACCGAAAGTTGGCTAAGCAGATTGCGAAGCAGAAGCGAGCAGAGGCATATGAGCGCGAACGAATCGCGCTTGAAACTGGCGACGAACGTTACCTTCCTGTTCGGGACAAGGGACGCGTTCGACGCTATATCCGCAACTACGTCGACGCCCGTTGGTCGGTAGCCGAGTTCCTGCTCCCAGCCATGTTGATCTTCCTGGGCGGCATGCTGCTGTTCTCATTCCTGCCGATGCTCGGGGCCACAGGAAACTTCATCATTGTCGGCCTCACCGTCCTCTTCTACGGAATGCTGCTCATTTCGCTGATCGAGTCCTTCTTTGTCTGGCGCAAGATCAAGAAGCATGTTGCTGAGAAGTTCCCCGGTGAGCAGATCCCCAGGGGATCTTGGTTCTACCTCTACTCACGAATGCTGATGGCCAGGAGGTGGCGCTCCCCCAAGCCGATGGTGGCTCGCGGAGAGTTCCCCAAATAGAGAACTATCGCCCCGGAGATTTCTCCGGGGCGATTCTGTTTCCACCCTCTACTAGGAGCTCAGCTGGTTAGCGATCTCCTCAACTACTTCCGCTGTATCTTCCCAGCCGGTCACCGCGAGGGTCTCCCAGCCGGCGGCCTTGACCGGGTAGTCGTTCCCACCCTCATCCAGACGGTCTCCTATGAACAGCATGTCCTGTTTGGCAATCCCAGTTTGCTCAACGAGGGCGTTCATGCCGTAGGCCTTGTCGATACCCCGGGCTGTGATATCAACCGATGTTGAACCTCCGGAGCGGACCTCTAGGTCAGGAAGCAACTTCGCGACCGCAGCGGCGAGGGCGGCTCGCTTGCTTCCATCCGGGTCCCAGCTTCGCTTTTCCTCGAGCGGAGCCGCCTGACCGAGGGCCGAGAACGTAATCTGCGAATGGCGGTTCTCGATGATGTCTCCCCACGGGTTTTCAGTCCAGAGGCCCAGTTCCTGCGCGGAGGTCTGGAGGGCACTGATCGCTCTGGTCACCTCGTCATCGCTCAGCGGGTGATCGTAGACATCTTCGACCTCTCCACCACTAAAGCGTGCGTACCTAGTTCCACAGGTCGGAAGAAGGTGGAGGTTCTCCAGTTGCTCCGGGCTGGCATTTAGGTTGCCGAGCAGCTGCAACTCAAACTGCGGGAAAGCACCCCCGGATATCACGGCAACCTGGGTCACATTGAGCAGATGGCGCAGCGCCGTAGCCATCCGATCAGGGAGGGCAGACTTCGAGGGCGCCAGTGTGTCATCGAGGTCGAAGGCGACAAGTTTCCAACGGTGAGCACCGTCTAGTCGGTCAGATTTCGTCATGGATCTAACCTACCCTTGGGTCGGTTCCATTTTGCTCCGCCAGACAGATCACTAGACTGACGGCATGCGGCGGAACTGGCCGCAGTCATTGCTCACGATTTTCCAATGGAGGAAACTATGGCCACACCACACATCCGTGCAGAGAAGGGCGACATCGCCCCCGCGGTCCTCATGCCCGGAGATCCGCTGCGTGCAAAGCGTATTGCTGAACTCCTCTTCGAGGAGCCTCGACTGATCAATGATGTG
>CAMFDH010000055.1 GCA_945949035.1 uncultured Actinomyces sp. | reverse complement strand
AGGCTTTCCCATTTCCCCAAACTGAACACATGCGCAACCCTTGCGCATACGTTCACAAAGCGGTGGATGGTGAAAGGAAAGCCTTCATGCTTGACAACGTCGACCAACATGATGCGGCAGAGCCGCTTGCCTCGGTGTCGGATGTGTGGAAGTCCTACGGCGGTATTCCCGTCCTCAAGGGCGTCTCGCTGGACCTGCAGAAAGGCCAGATCCACGCGCTTGCAGGCGGCAACGGTGCGGGTAAGTCGACCCTGATGAAAGTCCTGACCGGTGTCGTCACCCAGGACTCGGGTTCCGTGGTTATCAACGGGAAGGAACTGCGCAGGCTTTCGCCCCGCTCCGCCCATGAGAACGGGATCTACATGGTCCCCCAGGAACCCAAGCTGTTCCCCAGCCTCTCGGTTCGAGAGAATATCTCCCTGTCGCTGACCGGCCTCGATGTTCCCACCAGCAGGATCCGTGAGGTCGTCAAGTCCCTCGCTCCCCACATCAACGTCAATGCTCCAGCCGGTGACCTCTCTATCTCCGACCAGCAGCTGGTCGAAATCATTCGCGGCATGCTGCGGGACGCCAAGGTGCTGATTGTCGATGAGCCGACCTCGTCCCTCACGGCGCGTGAGGTCGACGTCCTCTTCGATCGCCTCCGTGATCTGGCTGCCAGCGGAGTCGGCATCTTCTACATCACCCACCGCATGAACGAGATCTTCGACCTCTGCGACTGCGTCACCGTTCTGCGCGACGGCAACATGGTCTTCACAGCCCCGGTGGGGGAGACCTCGGTGGCCGAGGTCGTGGAGCAGATGGTGCCGAACGCAGTCCAGGCCGCCAGGCGCACCCACGAGGTGAAGAAGTTCGACGTCAACGTCCCCACTCTGCGGGTCGAGAAGCTGACCGGCCAGGGCTTCGAGAACATCACCTTCGATGTCTACCCCGGTGAGATCGTTGGAATCGCCGGCGTCGTCGGCTCTGGTCGCACGGAACTTGCAGAGACCATCTACGGCATTCGTGCCGGTGAAGGCTCGGTGCAGATGGACGGCGTGGAGTACAAGAACCGCGGACCCAAGGCCTCCACCGCCATCGGCGTTGCCTACGTCCCTGAGGACCGCCACGCTAACGGTGTCTTCCTCCTCGGCGACATCGTCCACAACACCACCTCCTCCATCCTCGATGACGTCTGCTCCTACGGCTTCGTCCAGTCGAGTCGTGAAATGGAGAAGGTCAAGGACCTCACGGACCGCCTCTCACTGCAAAAAGGGGCGATGTCCCGCGCGGTCGGCAAACTCTCGGGTGGAAACCAGCAGAAGGTATCGCTTGCTAAGGCGCTGGCGTCCTCGCCCAAGGCCGTCATCCTCGACGAACCGTCCCGTGGCGTGGACGTCGGGGCCCGCGGTGACCTCTACGGCATGATCAACCAGCTCGCTGAGACCGGCACCGCCGTCCTCGTCATCTCCTCTGACTTTGAAGAGATTGTCGAGGTCGCCGACCGAATCCTGGTCATGCGTGACGGAACCCTGAAAGAGGAACTGGTCGGCAAACGGATCTGTCTTGAGAACGTCCGTGACAGCTGCTTCGACGTGACCAACGGAGACTCAAAATGAAAGAACTACTGAAGCGCCGCGAGGTGCTGACCATCTCGGGTGTTGTCCTACTCCTGGTGATCGTGGCTCTCTTCGACACCACCTTCATCAGCCCGTACAACCTGTCCCGAACCGCCAACTCAGCGGTCATCCTGATTCTTCTGGCTGCCGGTGTCACCCCGGTGATCATCACGAAGAACATCGATGTTTCAGTCGGTGCCACCCTCGCTCTGTCGGGCATCCTCGGAGCCAGGCTGCTGGTGTCCGGGTGGAACATGTGGGCGGTCATTCTCTTCATCGCTGTCATGGGGGCGATCCTCGGGGCAATCAACGGCCTCATCGTCGTCTACGGTCACGTTCCTTCCATCGTTGCCACCCTCGGCACGATGTCTATATATAGAGGTGTCTCATTCCTGATCACCGGGGGCTACTCGATTGAGAACATCCCGAGGTCGTTCTCGCGACTCGGTTCAATCGCCCTGCTGGGGATTCCCGCCCTCGTCATCGCCTCGATCCTCCTGGTCATCCTGCTCGCTGTGTTCCTGGGTCGGACGCGTATCGGCCGTTACATTTACGCCACCGGAGGTAATGAAGAGGGCGCCCGCCTGATCGGTATTCGCACCGACTTCATCACCATCCTCGCTTTCGGCATCTCCGGGCTGTTCGCCGGTTTCGCCGCGGTGGTCTTCATCGCCCAGATCGGCTCGATCTCCAACCAGGCCGGTGTCGGCATGGAGATGAGCGCGATCGCGGCAGCTGTCATCGGTGGTGTGGCGCTCTCAGGTGGTGTCGGAACCGTCGTCGGCGCGCTGTTCGGTGCCCTGTTCATCACCGCAGCGACCTCGGCCATGCAGTTCATGGGTGTCCCCGGATTCTGGTCCAGCGCGGTCATCGGCGCCGTCCTCCTCATCGCCCTCTTCGCCGACGCGATCGTTCGCCGTCGCATGGACCAGCGTCGCATCGCCGAACGCTACCGCAGGGATGGGGGAGGACCCACTCCGCCACCCCAGGTATCCCAGGCGGGTGAGGCCGGTTCGGCCCCCGTCGATCACCCCGAACAAGATTCGCTCGCTGTCAGTGTTGGAGGAGTCCGATGAGTTTCCTGAAGTCACTTCCCAAGTGGGAGACCTCGCTCGCGCTGGTCATCATCGCTGAGATCCTCATCTTTGGTGCCATCAACCCCAGGTTCCTGGACCCCATTCGACTGCTGTCCTCGACCTCTGACTTTGTGGCAGCCGGCATCCTGGCACTGCCCCTGGCGATGATAATGCTCTCGGGTGGAATCGACATCTCCTTTGGTTCGATCGTCTCGCTGGCAGCCATCACCACCGGTGTCGCCTACCTGCTCAGCGGCTCCATGGTCGTGGGCATCGTGGCCGGCATTCTGATCGGTATCGTCGCGGGCTTCATCAACGGCAGCCTGATCGTCAACACCGGGGCGGCACCAATGGTGATCACCCTGGGCACACAGTTCCTCTTCGCGGGCCTGGCACTCGGAGTCTCCGGACTCGGCGGTGTCTCTGCCTTCGAGGGTATTTCGAACCTTCCCGAATGGTTCAACGAGATCGGCATCGGAAAGTTGATTCCCTACATTCCGAACATGCTGCTGATCTTCGTCCTCATCGCGGTGTCCTTCTGGGTCCTCATCTCGAAGACCTCGTTCGGACGCCAGGTACGACTGCTCGGAATGAACCCGAGCGCGGCCCGATACGCAGGTCTGAACATCACCAAGATCAACCTGATTATGTACTCGATCATGGGCGCCACCGCGGGCCTGGTCGGTATCCTCCTCACCTCCTACTTCGGTTCATCCCGGCCCGATGTAGGCGTAACTCTCCTCATGCCGGCACTGACACTGGTCGTCGTTGGTGGCGTCTCAATGTTCGGCGGCGAGGGAAGTGTTCTGGGCGTGGTTCTAGCCACGTTTGTCATCGGCTACCTGCAGCAGGGCCTCCGGTTCGCCGGAATGACCGAGCACCAGGTGACCGTCATCGTTGGCACCGTCCTTGTTGTAACCGCAGCTCTGCGCTGGTGGGCCGTCCGAGGTTCTGAGTCCTACCGCAACCGCAAAGCACAACGTCGTGAGCTACGCGCCAAGAGCGCACTGGCCGCGTCCTAGTCCCCCAAGTCAAAAGACACAAAAAACCTGGGTCAAAGACTGACCCAAAATCGAAAGGAAAGAGAATGAAGCGCATTGCAACAGCAGGCTTCGCAGTCCTGGCTTCTCTCGCAGTTCTCGCAGGTTGCTCGTCCGGTGGTGGAACCGAACCAGCTGGCGAAAGTGGCGCAACCGAGGGCGGTTCGTCCTCAGACGCACTGATCGCCTTCATCCCCAAGCTAACCGGTGTTGGCTTCTTCGAAGCGGGCGGCGAAGGTGCCGTTGCTGAGGGCGAAAGCCTGGGAATCGACGTCAAGTACGTCGGCTCTCCGGAGGCATCAGTTGCCGCTCAGACCGAAATCATCAACAACTACATCGGCCAGGGTTACAACGGTCTGATCGTCTCCTCGACCTCACCCGATGGTCTGTTCACCCCCCTCAAGAAGGCCATGGCTGACGGCAGCGTTGTCCTGACCTGGGACTCCGATACCAACCCGGAGTGCCGCCAGTTCTACATCTCGCAGGGCACCCCGCAGCAGATGGGTGAACTGCTGGTCAGCATGGTTACCGACCAGATGCCTGCTAATGAAGCAGCCGAGGTCGCCTTCCACTACTCCTCACCGACCGTGACCGACCAGAACCAGTGGGTTGAGGTCGCCACCGCCATGATCGAGAACGACACCGACTGGACCATTGTCGACACCGTCTACTCGGAGAACCAGACCGACCTCGCCGTACAGCAGGCCGAGGCCCTGATCAACGCCAACCCGAACCTGAAGGCAATCCTCTGCCCCGACTCGAACGCACTTCCCGGTACCGCGAAGGCTGTCGAGAACCTCGGTAAGACCGGCGAGATCATCGTGGTTGGCTTCTCAACCCCGAACGCCATGCGTGACTACGTCGAGAGCGGTGCTGTCGCACAGTTCGCCCTCTGGGATGTCAAGCTCCAGGGCGCCCTCTCAGTCTTCGTTGCCAACGAGCTGCTGAACGGTGCTGACTACAAGGTCGGCGACACCATTGAGTTCCAGGGCAACTCCCTCGAGATCCAGCCGAACTCGGTCCAGGGTTACGACGAATCCACCAACTCTGAGAAGTCGGGCATCATCGTCCTTCCCGAGCGGGTTGTCTTCACCAAGGAAAACATCGACAACTACGACTTCTAGTCGTCAGTAGTCAACGCGTGAACTAGCGCGATTTGGACAATCATCAAGTGGGGGTCGGGCCCCGGCCCCCACTTGGAACCAGTACTGACTAAGACAGGACAGAGAACATGGCAAACCCCAGTTCAAGTCGACGCAACGCTGCGGTAAATGAGGACGACCTCCTCGATGTGTCCTGGTGGTACTACGTGGACGGACTGACCCAGGACCAGATCGCCGAGCGACTCTCGGTATCCAGGGCCTCCGTTGCGCGAATGATTGACAAGGCGCGCACCGCGGGAATCGTCCAGTTCCGCATCGCCCCGAAGTTCCTCGCCAACTATGAGGCCGCCCAGAGCGTCAAGAAGGTCTTTGGCCTGCGCGACATCATGGTCGTCCCGGATATGGCTTCGGAGGGGCAGTCCGTTATTGACGAGAGTGTCCGCCTCGGAACGCTTGCGGCCAACGTCCTCCTCTCAGAACTGAAGGACGGGGGCACGCTCGGCCTCGGCTGGGGCCAGGCGGTTTCCACCGTCATGTCCATCCTTGACGATGAAGAACTTGAGGGCATCGACATCGTCTCCCTGACCGGTGGGGTCAACGCCTACGCCAACGCAGTTCGCCAGGTGCGCTCACGCGGCGGCAACGGCTCACAATCAGACTTCATTCCCACCCCCCTCTACGTCTCCACCCCGGAACTGGCAGCCCAGTTGCGTGAGGAAGAGACCGTCAGTCGCGTCCTCGACAAGGCCCGCACCGTCGATGTTGCACTCACGGGCATCGGCGGCATCAGCCCGACCTCATCCCTGTGGAGCAGCGGTACGGCCAGCGAAGAGGACATGCACGAGGTGATGAGTGCCGGAGCCGTCGGCGATATCCTCGCCGTCTTCCTTGACAGCGATGGCGTCCCCATCCCCCTGTCACGCGATGCCTGCCGCATCGGCGTTGACCTTGAGGCGCTGAAACAGACCCCCGTGGTGGTCGCTGTGGCCGCCGGTGCGGACAAGTACGAAGCGATCCTTGCCTCCCTGCGGGGCGGCTACCTCGATGTCCTCGTCACCGATACCGCCACCGTTGAGTTCCTCAGCAGCGCCGTCTCTGCACTCGGACAGCCCGGGTGCGATGCGTCGTAACCCGTCCCCATTCCCCTGAAACCAACTACTCGAGAGAGGCTCATATGTACTCCATGGCCATAGACGCCGGAACGGGCTCGGTTCGTGCGGTTATCTTCGATGTTGAAGGTAACGAACTCGCTGCCTACTCCAAAGACTGGGAACACACCCCGGTCGAAGGTGTCCCAGGTTCAATGGATTTTGATACTGAGGGCGGCTACCGGGCCGTTCTCGAAGTGGCCGAGGGCGCGCTTGCTAAGTCCGCCATCGACCGCAGCCAGCTTGTCGGCATTTCGGCCACCGCGATGCGCGAGGCAATCGTCTGCCTCGATGAATCAGGACGCGAGGTGTGGGCGTGCGCCAATGTTGATGCACGTGCCACCTCTGAGGTCCGCCAACTTCGGGCGCAGCCTGGACTGGAAGAGACCATCTACCAGCGTTCCGGGCAGACCCTCGCCCTTGCTGCCCAGCCGCGACTGCTGTGGCTCAAGCAGAACCTGCCCGACACCTATGAGGCTGTCACCACTGTCCTCATGCTCTCGGAGTGGGTGCTCTACCGCCTTTCCGGCGAGTACTCCTGCGAGCCGACCAATGCTTCGACCTCGGGACTTCTTGACCTGGCGACGCGCCAGCCGGCCGACGATCTTCTGACCCTCTGCGGGTTGAAGCCCGACCTGCTGCCAGCCGCAAGGGAGTCGGGGACCCGTATTGGCACCCTCCTGCCAGAACTAGCTGCTTCGCTTGGTCTAGGTGAGGACGTCGCCGTTGTCCTCGGTGGCGGTGATACCCAGATGGCCGCCCTCGGCGCCGCTGTTGTCGAGGCCGGACAGGGTCTGATCGTCGGAGGCACCTTCTGGCAGGAAGCGGTCAACATCCCCACCCCTGCCACCGACCCGGAAATGCGGGTTCGCGTCAACTGTGCCCCGGAACCGGGGATGTGGTGGGCGGAAGCCATTGCCTTCCACGTCGGTACTTCACTGCGCTGGTTCCGTGACACCTTTGCGGGACTGGAGGCGCTCGAGGCCGCGGAGCGGGGCATGGATCCCTTCCAGGTCCTCGATGAGATGGCCGCGGAGATCCCTATTGGGTCGAACGGGATCATCCCTGTTTTCTCAGACACCATGAACTACAAGGCATGGCGACACGCGGCGCCCTCCTTCCTCAACCTGCCACTGCAGTGTGGGGGAGCCGAGATGCGGGCCAGCATGTACCGCTCTCTTCTGGAGAACGCCGCCCTCGTCTCGGCGCTAAACATGGAGATGGTCTCGCAGTTCTCCGGCGTGACGCTCGAGTCGATTGTCTTCGCCGGGGGTGGCGCAAAGTCGCCGATCTGGGCGCAGATCGTCTCTGATGTCACCGGACTTCGGGTTGATGTTCCGGTGGTCAAAGAGACGACCTCGGCGGGGGCCGCGCTCTGCGCCTTCGTCGGAGTGGGCGCATTCGACTCACTGGCCGAGGCCGCACGGGCCTGGAACCGCATCGACTACCAGGTCTGGCCCATCGAAGAGAACCACAAGCTTTACAAAGACATTGCACAGCGCTGGCAGAAGGCCTACGCACCACAACTAGACCTGGCTGACAACGGAACCACAGAGTCACTGTGGCGGGCACCGGGCTCATAACCGAGAGGAACGACATGGAACACTGCACCTTTGATCAAGCGGAATTTCGCTTCGGAGAGTACGGTCCCGGCTACCTGATGCGCGGTCCGCGCACGGACGTGGGCATCGTCCGCCTGACCCCGGGAACCGAGGCGGCCAACCACTACCACGGAGAAATCGAGGAGACGTTCTACGTCCTCAAGGGCACCGCCACCCTGTGGATGGACTGCCGTGAGAGCTACGAACTGAAGCCCGGGGACGTCTACCGCGCCGATCCCGGCGAAATGCACTACTTCATCAACAACTCAGATGAGGTGTTTGAAGCGATCTTCATCAAGGCCCCCTA
>CAMFDH010000054.1 GCA_945949035.1 uncultured Actinomyces sp. | reverse complement strand
AGCTGCTCTAGATGGTTACTGCGATGATAGTAGGGCGCTCAGGCATGGACTATGCAAATCGGCTTCCAAATAGTGGACGCGTGCGCTCACAGATTAAAGGGTGCAATTCGGGTTCAAGCCTGCAAAGCTCTATTCCGTGTTTCAGTCAGCCGACGTCAAGTTGAAGGGAGGTCACCCCGGTGCCAGCAGGACGCTATGCCCCCTCACCCACGGGTGATCTTCACCTGGGAAACCTTCGAACCGCGCTTGTGGCATGGGCTTCGGCCCGTAGCAGCGGGCGTGACTTTTACCTGCGCCTTGAGGACCTTGACCGCGAGCGTTTCCGCGACCCCCAGTCGCAAATCAACGACCTGGAAGAGATCGGTATCGACTGGGACGGCGAGGTCGTGGTGCAGAGTGAACGCCTGGACCTTTACCAAACCGCAATCGAAACTCTGACTGCGCAAGGGATGGTCTTTGAGTGCTTCTGTTCCCGCAAAGACATTCGCGAGGCCGCTTCGGCCGCCCACACTCCCCCGGGTCACTACCCCGGCACCTGCCTCGAACTGACCGAGGGTGAAGTGGCGGAAAAGCGAGCCAATCTAGCTTCTCGACACCTCAAACCAGCACTGCGGTTCCGCCCTGAGATCGAGAATTTCACCGTGTTCGACCAGTACTGCGGCGAGTACACTGGGACTGTTGACCCAGTTGTCCTGCAGCGTGGGGACGGCGCGTTTGCCTACAACCTGGCAGTGGTCGTGGACGACGCGGCAATGGGTATTGACCAGGTTGTTAGGGGCGATGACCTCCTGACCTCCGCGCCGGTACAGGCCTACCTCACGGAGGCGCTGGGAGCTACCCCGCCAATTTATGGCCATGTCCCCCTGGTTCTAGGCCCAGGAGGAGCCCGCCTCGCCAAGCGGGACGGTGCAGTAACCCTCACTCAGCTGCGCGATCTTGGTCACACCACCGAGGAAATCTTGCGTCTTTTATCCCGGTCTCTGGGACTTCCAGAAGTGAGTTCATCGTCGAATTTCCTTGAAGTTTTCAAGGAATATTCGCCACAGACAGCCCCGTGGGTTTATGCGCCAGAGCCCACTTAAATCACAGTTTCACTTGATTACAATGTGCGTGCACACATGTGCAAAGCACCGTTCGGTCGTTGTTATCTTACAAAATAAGTTCTACCCTTATACTTATGTTTGCGTCGCAAATAAGTGGGGGCTATAACTAGATCTCTGAGATTCGGGCCGGTTGGTTAGAAAACCACCGCGTGCCAATGGCTGTCAGCCAGCAGGTGACCGCGATCCGAAAACTAGATCTAACGGTAGTCACGCATGTTTGGAACGCAATCCGATAGGCCAAACGGTACACCCGTACCGCACTTGCCCGCCACATCAGGACCCATGAAAACCAGAAGTGTCACCCCGGAGAGTGTCCGGAGCCGCACTTCACAGAAGGAGTAACCGTGAGTCGCCCCAGAATGTACGACGAAGCGCTCCGAGAGCGTCTAATCGATGAGGCACGCAAGATGCTCTCCGTCGACGGATACCACGGGGTGTCACTTCGCGTTCTGACAAGGAACGTCGAGACATCGACCAACGCTGTTTACACCCTGTTCGGTTCAAAGGAAGCGCTGATGGCCGAAGTCATCGTGCGTGACCTCGATGAGGCCTTCGGTGAACCTTTTGAGAGCAATCAGAGCGAAGATGCCCAAGAGGAACTCCTGAGAGCTGCTCGCCTCTACCGTGACTACGCCACCTCAGACCCCCACATGTTTGCGGGCGCCTTTGAGGCGATGGAAGAGTCGCGTCGTCCAGGTAGCCTGACAGATCGCATGAACCCGGAGGCAAGAAACATTGCCTCACGCATGCACACTCCCCTGATCGCCATCTGTAAGCGCATTTCAGATGAGAACCCAGAGTCGGAGCTGGACCCCACCCTCATGTCCGTTGCCCTGTGGTCGGTGGTGCACGGCTACTCCAGCCTGGAGAATGCGGGTGCCCTACCCGTTAGTGAAGATGAGAAAGAGTTAGTCTTCGACCGCAGCGTCACCGCCCTCTACCTGTGCTGGGTTGTTTCCGACAAGGATGGCCTCCACAAAGTTGTCAAGACTGAGAAGGCTGGCGAGTAGAGGTAACTCAACTCAGAAACGTTGAAGCGGCTGGACCCCAAGATCATTTGGGGACCAGCCGCTTCTTTGTTGGTGACGAAGGGCTAACCCTTCACGGAACCAGCCGTCAGTCCACGGACGAAGTACCTCTGCAGCGAGAAGAACACCACCAGGGGAATGATCATCGAAATGAAGGCACCGGCTGTCAGCAAGTGCCAGTCTTGACCGCGTGATCCCGCCAGTGACTGCAGTCTGGCCGTCAGAGGCGCTGTCAGCTCCTGACCTCCGGAGAACGTCAAGCCAACGAGCAGGTCGTTCCATACCCAGAGGAACTGGAAGATCGCGAACGAAGCGATCGCAGGAACCATCAGGGGAAGAACCACACGAAGGAAGGTGCCGACGTGTCCGGCCCCATCCATCTCAGCGGCCTCAATCAGCTCCTTGGGAATCTCCTGCATGAAGTTGTGCAGCAGGAATATTGCCAGCGGAAGCGCGAAGGCTGTGTGCGCAACCCAGATCGACATGAAGGGGAATGACTTCCCGAAAGTCGAGCTGAAGACACGCAGCAGGGGAATAAGAGCCATCTGCAGCGGCACGATCTGCATGGCGAAAACAACCACGAACACCAGGTCTCGTCCTCGCCACTTCATAAATGAGAAGGCGTAGGCGGCCATCACTGCTATCGCAAGCGGCGCAATGGTCGCCGGAATGGTGATGACCAGTGAGTTGATCAGGTAGTTCAGCAGGTTGCCCTGTGAGGACGTGCCGAACAGAACCGCCTCGTAGTTCGACAGGGTCACCTTCGGGTCGACGAAGAAGGTCCACCAGCCCGTTGTCTTGATCTCGGCCTCGGGACGGAATGAGGTGATGAACAGACCCAGGGTTGGGACCGTCCACATGATTGCGATCAGAATTGCGACCAGAGAACCAAAGCGACTGCTCAGGGACTTCTTGGCCAGGCTGACCGCACCCATGTTCTCGTTTTCCGCCTTTTTCCGCTTGCGGTTTGCAGCGCGTGTCTCCTGCGCCGGCAATGTATCTGAAGTGGCGCTCATCCGCGTACCTCCTTGTTTTTCAGCATCTGTCGGATGTTGAAAACGACGATGGGGATGACGAGGACGAAGATGATCACCGCGGTGGCAGAACCGTAGCCAAAGTTTCCAAAGGTGAACGACTGGTCGTACATCTGGTTGGCCAGAACCTGAGTCTGGAACTTGGCGCCGGTCATGGTCTGGGTGATATCGAAGACCTTCAGCGTTGCGATGGTGATGGTTGTGTAAACCACGACCAACGTCGGCCGGATGGTGGGCACGGTGATCTTGGTGAACATCTGCCAAGAGTTGGTGCCATCGAGCTTGGCGGCCTCAACCAGTTCCATCGGAATGGCCTTGATCGAAGCTGAGATCAGCACCATGGCGAAACCGGCCTGGACCCAGATCAGAACGACGATCAGGAACAGGGTGTTCAGGGGGCTGTCCTGCAGGAACCTCACCGGTTCTCCCCCAAATGCCACGATGATGGCGTTGAGCAGACCACGCTGGGACTGTGCTGCCCCGCGGTAGTCGTACATGAACCGCCAGATGATGCCCGCGCCGACGAATGAAATAGCCATCGGCATGAACAGCAGCGACTTCATGACCTTCTCAAACTTCTTGTTGTCAATCAGCAGGGCGTAGAGCATGCCCACGAAGACTGACACCACCGGGACCAGAAGGACCCACACCGCGGTGTTGAAGAACGCCCTCTGAGAGTCCGAGTTGGTAAAGAGCCAACCGTAATTAGAGAACCCAACAAACGATGTTGAAGTGCGGTCGAAGAAAGAGTTATAGGTGGTCTGAATCGCCGGCCAGATCAGGCCCACTCCGAGAAGTGCGAATGCAGGCAGCATAAAGACGAGAACCGAGGCAACATTCCGCCCCCGTCCTCGCAGACGATCCGCGAGCGCCGCCATCCCCAGCAGTAGGGCAACGATGAGAACGATCGCGAGTACGGCCAGAACCATCTGGCCGAATTTGGTGTGTAGTAACCAACTCAAGTGAACTCCTAGCCTGTTGGCGCAAGGCCCGAAAGAGCCTTGCGCCAACTTTTAGTAACTACCCGGAATGGTTAGCTCTTAGGCCAGGAATCCTGGATGTTGGTCAGCATCGTCTCAGTGTCGATCTCACCGTTGATCCACTGGGTGGTGCCGGTCCAGAAGGAGCCCGCACCAACCTCAGAAGGCATGAGGTCGGAACCATCGAAACGAGCCACCGAGTTCGGGTCCTGCAGAAGTTCGATTGCAAGACGGAGAATATCGGAGGATGCCAGTGCCGGATCAACCAGCTTGTTTGCGGAAGTCACGCCGCCCAGGCCAACGCGGATGTTAGCGAAGGTACCGGAAGCCATGAAGTCCTGAACCGCTGCGGCCTCGGGGGTGTCAGCGAAACGTGCAACGAACTCACCTGCGACCAGAAGCGGGTGCTCCTCAACGGTCTCTGCAGGCAGGTAGAAGGCGAAGACATCGCCGTCAGGCGCAACCGTGGTGCCCTCGGGCCACTGTGCCTCGTAGAACGAAGCCATGCGGTACATGTAGCACTGGTTGTCGAGGATCGGCAGACCGCCATCATTGAAGGAGGTGGTCGCGATCGAACGTGAGTCACCGATGCCGCCGTTGACGAAATCGTTGTTCAGCAGGTAGTCGCCAACACCGTTAGCGGACTCCAGAATCTCCGGAGCGTTGAATGGAACCTCGTTGGTTACCCACTTGTCGTAGACATCAGGACCTGCGATACGAAGGACGAAGTCCTCGATCCAGTCGGTGGCCGGCCAACCGGTGGCGCCGCCGGACTCAATACCAGCACACCAGGGTCGGGTTGCACCGTCGCCAGCAGTGTCAGCAGCGATCTTTTCAGTCAGGGCCATCATTTCGTCAAGGGTTGTCGGAATCTCGTAGCCGCCCTCTTCGAAAGCAGTCGGTGAGTACCAGACGAAGGACTTCACCGAGGAGAGCATCGGTGCGGCATAGAAGGTGCCGTCAACGGTGCCGTAGGACTTCCACTCAGGTGACCAACCCTCATCGACCTTGGCCGTGGTCGCCTCATCAGCAGGCTGGACATTGCCGGTGGCTACCATGCGTGCGAGGAGGCCGGGCTGCGGAATGATGGCAATGTCGGGGGCGTTGTTGCCCTCTACCTGAACCACCAGCTGCTGCTCAAACTCTCCGACACCGTTGTGCTGGACGGTAATGCCCGTGCACTCGGTGAACTTGTCGAACGTTGCCTGCAGGGCATCAGCTTCAACGTCACGAATTGATGAGAAGACGCCAACCGTTGCGCCTTCAAACTTGCCGTACTGCTCATACTCTTCACAGCCTTCAGCAGCGGCCTCTCCGCCTCCGCTCTCAGTGCCACCACCGTCGGTAGTGCCCCCACCGAGATCTCCGCCACCACTACAGGCTGACAGGGTCAGTGCAGCGGCAGCAGCGACTGCCGCTACACCTGCGAACCTCTTCTTCGTTAAATTCATCGTTTCTCCAAATACTCCGTTGTATGGCCAGCCCGAACTTCGCTTCAAACATGGGCATGCTCACACTAAACCAAAAGTCTGCTTAGAGCACAAATGAAAAACGGCGAAATAATGTTGCGCTTTGACAACAAGGAAGCCCGTAGCTGACGCACAGAGTGGCTACGGGCTTCCTTGTTGCGGCCTAGCAGGCCGATGAACGCCGCTAGACGACCTTCTTCAGGTCCCTTAGTTCAGCGCTCACATCGCTGTCCTTCGCATCGATTGACTCATTCGCGGCCACAACTGCCTTGAACTGCGGCAAGCGAGTGTACAGCTCATCCTTCAGCGGGTTGAGGCGGAACTTGATGATGGTGAAGAGCTGGAAGATCAGTACCGCAACGTTGGCCACAAGCGCCAGGGCCGAGATGACGAACAGAGCGGCTGGGTTCCGTGAGGTCTCAACCGCGAACATCGAGTCAGACACGAAGGCCGGAAATGCCATCGTGAACATCATCCACAGGGCCAGCGTGTGGGCGCGGTGCTGCAGCCAGGCGCCCCGCTTGATGAAGAATGCGGGAATGGTGCAGGCAATCAGCAGGGCGGCGCCAGCGTAGAAGGAGTGGTCACCAACCGCGTTGTAAACGTAGGCGAAGTTCCACAGGTCGTAGGCGATGATCCAGAACCACAGCATGTCGGGCCAGATCATGTCCTTGGACTTGTCGCGGGAGATGAAGATTCCGAACCAACCACAGATCGTGATCAGGTTGATGAGGCCGGCGATGCCGTTCATCCAGTTCCACGGGCCCGAAAGCATGTAGACACCGTCGATGATGCCGTCGGCCCCCATGGCCCCGACCTCGAAGTCACGGATGCACGCCTCAAGGATGTTGATGGCCAAAATGGCTGCCGGGAAGATCAGAACCCACTTGATCTTCGCGACCTTCGGGAAGTAGCGAATGGCCATGAAGCCAAGACATCCGGCCAGAGCCGAGTAGACCTTGACCCAGTGGAACCAGGTGCCCGTCGAAGAGTCACCGCCGGCCGTCGTCGGCCAGACAAAGATCGTCAGGATGATGGGAAGAATGATGAAGAAGGCGATGCCGCCCCACTTCCAACGTCTGGTGACCTCGTTGAGGCCGATCAGCGCGCCGAGGACGACGAACCACATCAACCATGAGTACCAGGGAATCGACTCGAATATGAACACGACAACCCCTTCTGCCGGGGCGCCAAACCTAGGTGGAGGCGCCGTTGTCTCGTACACTCAAAAGGCTAGGAGAGCAGCAGCTTCGGTCCATATAGACACAATTGCGGAACTGTCGCAATCCGGCGGATTCTGCTGCGAACCAGCGAGGTCGTAGACACGGTTTCGGGACTAGAGACCCAGAAAGGGACCAATGGGGAACTCAACCACCGAGCTCTTGGCGCTGGCTCTCAAGGAGCAGCTCCGCACCACTCCCCTCGACAGGGTGACGGTTTCCGGGCTGGCGGCCCGGGCCGGAATCACCCGTCAGACCTTCTACTACCACTTCTCCGACACCTACGACCTGGCGACGTACGTGTTCGAGCAGGAGGTTGCCAACCACATTCTGGAACACGCCTCTTACGACGAGTGGGCCAGTGGCTACCTCACCCTTTTGAGCTACCTGCGGGACAACTTTGACCAGACCCGCGCCATCCTCGACTCCCTCGGCCACAGGGAACGCGATGCGTTCTTCCTGCGCCAGTTCCGCATCATGATGAGGGCGATTGTGGATGAACTGATCGGCGACCTGCGCCTCTCACCGGAGGATCTCAGGTTTGTGGTGGACCACTATGCCGCCATCGTCCTCGGACACTTCCTTCGTTGGATGTCTGAGGGCGCTCGCGATGACCCGGCGGAACTGGTCCCAAAAATAGAAAAGGCGCTGCGAGGAACAGTGCGCGCAACGCTTGAGAGATTTGCCAAGTAAGACCCAAGAATGAGAGAACCCCGCTCGGTGGATCACACCGGCGGGGATTCTGCGCGCCTGGAGGGACTCGAACCCCCAACCTTCTGATCCGTAGTCAGATGCTCTATCCATTGAGCCACAGGCGCTTGGTTTGTTACCTCCGAAAGTATATGGAGCGGGCCCCTTTAAGTACAACTCCAGAGACAAAGAGGCTAGCCAGATCACATTTTCACTAAGGCTGCAGCCTAATTAGCGCCCCACCAGGTGGTCGGTAACTAAAGTGGAATAAACCCAGAACCAACTGCCACCACCAAGCCAGCCCATACTCGGAGGTCCCATGACTGACAGCCCCAACTCAAGGGTCATCCTGCTCGACATCGACGGAACCGTCGTCAACTACAGGTTTGAAATTCCGCCC
>CAMFDH010000053.1 GCA_945949035.1 uncultured Actinomyces sp. | reverse complement strand
TCGCAGTAGGCGAGAAGGCGCTTGGCTGCCACTGCTGCGGTCCGGGCAGGATCTGACGTGACGCGATAGTCCGTCGTGATCCAGGCGTAGTGCTCCAGGGAGGAGTTCGGCAGGTTGACTTCGAAGACCCATCCGGCGAGAAGGTCGTCCCCCTTTCGTCGACCGAAGAGGCCCTTCGGTCGCGTGTGGACAGGCTGGAAGTCCCTCGCGGAATCGAAGTGTGCACGGGCTGCATCTTCGTGAGGAAGGCTCACGATGTTTCTCCTTGCTCTTTCAGGCTCTTTCGGGCCAACAGGCGTACTTCATGTGTGGATGGGGCGACTCTGGCCTTGACGGAGACCCACCCAAAGGAACCTTGGGGGTAGTTCCCCGTATGGAAGGTCCATCCGGCGGGTTCTCCGTCGTTGCGCCGGACGAGTCTGAACTCGGAGGCTCCGGGGTGTCGCGCTCTGGCCATCGCGTGACAGTGCTTCATGAGACGGACGAAGGCCAGGTGTTCCGGGGAGTCCAGGTAGCTACTTGAAGGTGATGACCCTTCTTGCCCGGTCATGCAGCGATGCTTTCCGGCGCGTCGGGAGTGATGAGGGCGAGCTGGCCGGGGTGGACGGACGGGGTTTCCTCGGTCCGCCCTGATCCCTCTTCTCTCCCTACCTCCTCATCGAGGGTCTTCCAGCGCTGGATGGCTGCTTCATCGTCGAGACGGAACCGCTTGGCGTACCAGGATCGGATGGCGGGCAGGTCACTCTCACGCCATCCGTAGACCGGGCGCTTGCCCCTGCGGCCTCG
Organism: uncultured Actinomyces sp.; assembly: GCA_945949035.1. GTDB lineage: Bacteria > Actinomycetota > Actinomycetes > Actinomycetales > Actinomycetaceae > Scrofimicrobium. Next base: position 7,157 of record CAMFDH010000053.1, on the reverse strand, counting down.
GACGCAGGTGACAGGCAGGGGAAAGTCGCTGTCCGGCGCGGAGCGCCAGTTGTGGATCGAGGTGACCGATGTGCCGAGGTATTCGGCCAGAGCGCTGGTGCCGACGGTTTCCATCATCACGACGTATGACCTTTCTTCTGTCAAGGTGTGTCTTACTGTAGCGGCTTCCATGGCCTATGCCAAGACGGCTGTGGGTCGAACTTGCGTAGGGGCGCACACCGTTCATGCGGGGGCGCCCCACGGAATTGTGTGAATGGTGCGGATCAGATGCTCTCGCGGAGTTCGGCCAGAACCTTCCTGGCGGTCTCGCGAGGGGCGCCGATCTGCGCCTGCGGGTCGTACATGTCGACCGAAAGGAACATCAGGATGGCGCCGGGCCCGATCTCGTAGAGGAGTACGGCTGTGTTCGCCACGTCGATGGCTCTGATCGATCCTTCGACCGGGATGGAGGGTTCCATGTACGGATTTCCCGCCAGGAGCGTGGTCGTTGACCTGAGCCGGTTGACCAGCCACTCGCTGGGGATCTTCCGTAAGGCCGAAAGGTAGTCGGGGGACCATCTGCGAGCGTGTGTCACTGGCCCGTCCTTACTGTTGCTGCGGAAGTCTTCCGCGCTTCCTTCATTTTGGGCATCTTACACGCACTCACCTCTGTGGCATAGGCCATGGGAAAACTCCCCGGAAACCAACGAGACCCCGCCCAGGAAGGACGAGGTCTCGCTGTCGACGATGCAGGTCAGAAACCGCCCCCCGAGTCACATCCGCCGCCCGAACTGGACGACGAGCCGGAATCCGAGGAGCACACCGGTCGCACCACCCGTGATCTGCGCAATGCCGGGTGGACTGGCAGGGCTTGAAAGCTCCCTGCCAGTCCTGGCCCCTCAGTTCTGCCACGGCCAGCTCGCGCTGCGGCGCGCCTCCAGCATCGGGATCAGCCGGAAGGAAGCGTCCGACAGTCCGCCGAAGGTGTGCCGGTTGCTCTTACCCGACTCTGACTGGGCAACGCTGTACCCAGCGAGGTTCCACGTGTACAGCGCTACCTGCTCCGGGAGCAGCGAGCCGATGTCCTCGCGGTAGCGGTTGCCGTACATGCCGTAGCTCGGAAACGCCTGCTCATCCGTGACGATGACGACCCGGTCGTGGCCGTTGAAGTGCGAACGGACAGCCTCGGCGGTGTTGGTCCCGCCCATGCTCTCGAACTTGTCCAACACCCGCAGCAGCGGATCGCCCTTGCGGAACGCCACCTCACGGTGACCGGTGCCGAACTGCACCAGCTTCGCCTTTTCAGCCCGCATCGCCAGCGCCGTTCCGAAGATCGCCGCCGAGTCCGCCCGGTTGAGCTGGGTCTGCTTGGACAGACCGCCGAACATCGACCCCGAGCGATCCACCAGGATCAGTGTGTTGCCCCGCAACTCCGGCACGTTGGCCAGCGACGCGGCGAGCGCCTTCTCCAGAGCGTGGCTCCAACGAAAGGAGTTCACCGCCTGGTGCGCGGCCAGGTACCGGAACGGGAACTGCTTGGACCGCTTGACCTGCTCCGGGTCAGAGATCCGCCGAGCCACAGCCTCAGCGACATCGTCGTTTAGGCCCGCCTCGTCCATGTTCCGCAGGTTGCGGATGAGCGCCATCGAGCCCATGGACGGAATGATCGATGACCACAGGATGGCCTTGTCGACCTTCGATCCGAGCGCGGAAAGCACGTCCTCCCAGGTGAGTCCGGCAGCCTTGATCCGGTTCGGGTCCAGCACACTGCTGACCGCCTCGTCCTGCGCGGTCATCGGCATGTTGTCGCTCACGATCCGACGGACTTCAGCCCGCCATTCCACCTGGGCCCGGAGCATGGTCAGACTGTCCGTCAGCGGCGCTGCGGCGCCCCGGTAGCGGTTGTCCAGGATGTACTTGAACAGCGCGCTCTGCTCCGGCGACCTCGGCTTGAGGTGCAGGATCTGGATGACCCGGTCGAAGGTGTACAGGTTCTTGGCCGAGTCGTACTTCAACCAGTTCCGCTGGGTGTGCATGCGGAGCGCGGCCCGACTCAGGCCCTCCTTGACGGCCTGGAGAGAGCGAGACCAGTTCAGCTTGCCGCCGATGGAAACCCAGTACGCCAGGAGCTGGCCGACCTCGTCGGGGCGCTGGAGTGACCCGTCGATCATCTCGGCAACGCCTTCCTGCTTGCTGTTCGCGCAGAGCACCTTCGCGGCCTCGGCCGAGCCGACCACGGACGCCGACCGCATGAAGCCCTCGGAACGCAGCCACGGGAAGAAGCCGAGCACCCACTTCGGGTCGTCGAGGGCGACAGTGCGCACCAGGCCGGAGAAGCGGGTGTCGCGGTCCTCGGCCTTCTCGTAGAAGGTCGCCTCGGACACCATGTTGGTGACGGCGAGCAGGTAGAGGTCGCTCTTCGCGTCTCGGGTGAAGCCCGCTCCGCCCTCGTAGGTGGTCGCGGTGCCGGTCGTCGTGACCGGCGACGTGGCCTGAGGCCGATTGGCCGCCTTGTTGAACTTGCTCATGGTTGCGTTCTCCTTTTCCGTGAGTGCATGAAAAAGCCCCTCCCCGGGGTGCCGAGGGAGGGGCGTTGAGGTGATGCAAGAGGGGGACGACCAGACGAAAAGTCGGTGCCGGGTTTCTGACCGACGCTCTAACCGCTGAGCTACCCACCTTTTTACCAGCGGGACGGGATTCGAACCCGTGACCTTCGGTTCCGCATTGAAGTATCCGAAACCTGGGTTCCGGCCGCCTCGCCCTTGCATCACTACATCGCAGGTCCAGAGGAGCCACCGGACGAATGGTGAGTTCCGGTGTTTGCCCTGTGCCAGTTTTGGGCGTTGGCGGATTCGAACCGCTCCTGATCTTTTTTCCAGAAAGAAGTAACCGGCCCTACAGGGTTCCGATGACCCTTCTGGAACTGCGATGCTCAAGCCCCCCAGACGAAAAGCGGCGATCCGGCGTGATTTCACCAAAAGAAGTAGCCGTGGAGCCTGGGTTCCGGGGGAACAGGTATGACACTACATCGACCGTGGCCTAGGCCGCAACAAGATTCCGAACTGCGGCCTAGGCCATGTGAGACCTGGTCAGTTGATGGGGACGGCCCGCTCCGAGAGGAGCACCTTGCCGCCCAGCCTCGGCTGCGGGACGGCGGGGACGCCGCCGTCGAAGGCGAGCTTCACCGCCTCCCAGTACAGGTTCACGCCGGTGGCCTCGGTGTGGAAGATCCCGGCGGAGGCGCGCGGGTTGACCTCCAGCAGCACCAGCTCACCCTTCAGGTAACGCATCTGAACGTTCGACAGGTAAGCGAGCGGCATCATCTCCGCGAGTCGGTGCGCGATGGCCAGAGCCTCGGCCTCGTCACGGAACTCGCGGTACCAGCCGGACTTGGCGCGGGGGACGGCGGCGAGGACGTTGCCCTCGGGGGTGGAGAGCATGTCGACGCTCCACTCCGGCTCATCCAGGTAGGGCATGACGATGAGCGGGGGGATGTCGCGGCCCTCGATCTCGGCCTTGTGCAGGGCGGTGGCGTAGGTCTCCAGGTCCACGATGGGCTTGACCGAGGTGAGCAGGGAGTCCATCGAGGTGGCCGAGTCCTCGATGATGCGGAAGGAGCTGGCGGCCCATCCGGTGTCGGGCTTGACGCAGGCGGTGTAGCCGACGGCGCGGAGGTACTGGACGGCGTCGCTGAACTCGCTGGCGGTGTAGACGGTGAAGTGGGGCGGCGTCTTGATGCCCAGCAGCTCGGCCTCGCGGTACGTGACGCTCTTGGAGTCGGTGACCTTGGCGATCCTCCAGTTGGGGGTCATGACGACGCAGCCCAGCTCGGCGAGCTTGGCGCTGCGGGCGGCGAGGGCGGCGATGCGGGAGGTCGGGATGATGACGTTGATCTTGTGCTGGCGGACGTAGTCGACGGCGAACTGTCCGTACTCCTCGTCGGTGGCCTCGCTTCCGGGCTCGCGTCCGCCGACGTCGCAGAAGTGCTGGGAGGGGTTGGAGAGGTTGGCGCGGGTGGCGTGGATGGTGACGGCCCGGCCGTCGGGGTTGTTGCGGAGCATCCGCATCGCCTGGATGCGGGAGGGGCCTGCGCGGTTGATCCAGATGTTGATGGTCATGGTGTTCCTTTCATGGTTTGCATGGCCTAGGCCATGCGGTAGTGGGGTTCAGGCAGCATGCTGGGGCAGCTGATCAAAGGTCAGTTGTGCTTGGTGGGCGCCGGAACGTCGGTCCGCACGATCTCGCCGTCCACCTTCTCGATGTACATGATGAACGAGTCCTTGGCGGTAGCCATGTCCTCGGCGGGGAGGGTGTGCCCCATCGAGTAAGAGACTCTGCCTGCGACAAACTCCCCCCGAGTGAAGAGCGAGATAGCCATCTCGTCGCTGAAGGAGAACACTCGGGACATGGCCGCGTTGGTGCGGAACCGGCCCAGCCAGATCAGATCTCCAGCCTCGCCGTTCGGAGTCAGGAGGTTGGCCTTGAGGTAGAGCATGTCATTTCCTTCTTCAGGGGTGAGTCTTGGGCAAGGTGTTCAGGGGTTGCCTTCTTGTTGCGGGTGGGGGGCGCCTTCGGCTTTGCCGGGCCAGTCGTGGAACAGCTTCTGCCCACACCAGCAGCCCGGCTGGGAAAGGACGGTGAACCCCAGGCCGTCTTCTTCCCAACGACGCTTACCCTTCCGGACGTTGCGCTCCGCGCGTGCCTGGTCCCAGTTCCTCTTGGTCATGGTCGTTCCCTTTCGTCAGCTTCTCCTTCTTCCACGCGGGAACGGGCCAGGATCGGACGCCCTCCCCATGTGACGTGCCGCACAGTTCGGGTGGATCTTTGTGAGTCATGAGAGTTCTCAGCATCCGCCCCGGTCGCACACCTTCCGCTAATGGGGGGTGCGCGACCGGGGCCTGAAGGTTCTTCGGGTCAGGTCCGGCGCCCCAGAGACTCCTGGGCCTCCGTCAGGGCGTCCTCCATTCGGATGGACGGGTTCGCCATCACCAGGTCGCGGGCCAGCATGACCACGTCCACCGTCCCCATGGTGGAGACCTTGAATCCGGCCATCTCGGAGAGCGCGTTGGCGACGAGACGCAGGGTGCGAACACGCTCCACCTGCTGGACCTCCATGAGCGCCGCGTTGCACAGGCTCATGTGCTCGTTAGAGCCGTCGAGGTTCACCAGGTTGAGCCAGGCGGAGTTGGTCACGAGAATGCCCTTTCAGTCGGTGAAGATCTCGACGGTCAGTTCGTTGCTGGTCTTGTTCGCATGAACCAGGGCCTGAGCGAAGTCCTCCATGTAGATCGGGCGGGCCGTCGCCTCGGCGAGGGCCGTGAAGTCGATCAGGTCGAACATGTCCTTCGTTCGCAGCAGGTGGTACAGGGGGGTTGTCTGGTTGGAGGTGTTCTTGGCGAGCGCGTAGATGTTGGCGTGGCCTACCTTGGCGAGTTCCCAGACCTTGTCTCGGAACTCGGTCGACCCCCGAATGAATCCATGAGAGTGCATGTTGTTCTCCTTTTCCTTGTGTGGAGAATACAGGAAACCCCGCCCCCTAGGTAGGGAGCGGGGAAACAAGTGCAAAGTTCCTGATGAAAGTTGTTCGACGCGGAGCGTCAGTTTTCCACGTTGCCCTCGTCGAACTCCTCGACGTCCGGGGCGGAGTTCTCGACGGAACCAGCGTCCGGCGCGGAGTTACTGTCCTCCTTCTTGAAGGTGCGAGCGAGGGCGCGGGCCTCCTTGAGGGAGATCTTGCAGTTGGCGGCGATGACCGGAGCGGGCTCGACACCCGCCGCCAGGGCGGAGTCGTAGGCGGGACGGTAGGTCTTCGCCAGGGTCGTCCGGTAGTTCTCCGCCCAGTCGACCTTGTCCTTGACGAGCTGCCCGAGGATCAGCGCACGGATGTTCTGCATCTTCTTCGGGTCCCCGCCGGGGAACATCACCTGGAGGGCGAGGTCGATCCGGGAGGCACCAGAGGCCGCACCGTAGGTGAGGTCCGGGTGCTTCTCGATGAGGTCGGCGGCGGCTTCCTGACTGGTCTCGTTCAGGAAGTCATTGATGTCGGTGTCCATCTTGAAAGTCTGCATGAGGTGTTCCTTCCTTTCCTTGGTGAACCCTCTATCAGGTTTCCGTTCTACGTCGTCACGGAGAAGGCGCCCCATCTCGTGGAAGATGGGGCGCCTCGTCATGAACTTGATGGCGTTGTTTGGACCTCAGTTGACGATCTTCCAGCTTCCGACCGGAGTGCGATCGCTGTTGGCGAGGATGACACCGTTCTCCCCGGACGCCATGTCATGGCTGTCAACTCGACCGGCCACGGCCTCCAGCGTCGTGGCGATCTGGCTGCCGGAGACCAGGCTGCTCTCGGTCAGGTAGTCCGGATGGGTCAGGTCGATCTCAAGGACCAGCTTCTTCATGTTTCTCCTTTTCCAGTTTCCCCGGTCGGGGAAGTAAGCGCGGGTGTCGCTACTACGGATCAGGAGATCTTGCTTCGGTGTCTATCCGCCGCGCGGCCTGTTCACCGAAGTTGACCTCTCCTGCCACCCGGTAAGAGTTCGGGTGGTCTCCCGCCGTGGGCTGGAGGGGAGTCGAACCCCTCTGTGCGGCTCCTGCTTGCCGCACGGACTTCACCTGCTCGCCGTTCAGCCCGAGTCAGTTGCGGATGTCCTCCACGAAGTGGCTGCTCTTCAAGCAGGCGATAAGTTCTTCCCTGGGGGTTTCTAGGCAGGGCGGTCTCCCGTAAAGAAAGATATCAACCTCCAGTGATTCACGTTTTACCGCGAAGTGCTTCACACTTTCTACCAGGATGGAAATTCCGCCAATTGAGTCTAGTTCGACCGTCTCCCCGGAGCGTGGAATTTGCGCGTTAGCAGGCCAAGGCATGTTGAAAGTGACGCAGTCGTCAAAAACGTAATCACCCTTGTGAATTTCCAGGCGGATGTATACTGAGATTTTTTGCATCTGTTCCCTCTACTTCTCATCTTCGTCAGTAGCGAACTGGAAAATCGACTCCTCAAAGTAGAACGTCAGGAGAGTTGGGGGTGAACCGTCACTCGGTGCCCTCGGCAGGATTCGAACCTGCGACGCCCACCTTAGGAGGGTGGCGCTCTATCCCCTGAGCTACGAAGGCATTGTCTGGTGCTTGTGCACCCGGGCGAGTCGTTCGGCCGGGGGCCATGGGTTCGGCCGAACGTCCC
>CAMFDH010000052.1 GCA_945949035.1 uncultured Actinomyces sp. | reverse complement strand
CCCAAGGTCGCCAGGGTGATTGCGAACCGCCTTGACATGCCTGAAGCTGAAACGCGTGGACTTCTCCAGATGGACTCGACCGTTCTCTACGGCGTCGGGAAGTACGGGGGTCTCCCCACGGCTGAGGACCTGACTTCCGACAGTCCCTTCAACACCTACAGGTTCGCGGGACTACCTCCAGCTCCCATTGCGTCGCCCTCTCCGGAAGCCATAGCGGCAACCATTGATCCAGCCGAAGGGGACTGGCTCTACTTCGTTACGGTCAACCTGGACACCGGAGAGACCCTGTTTGCCTCGACGCTCGCGGATCAGACAGAGAACGTGAAGCTTCTCAGCAAGTGGTGTGAAGAGAACGAAGGCAGGTGCTAACCCTCTATGACCAAGTGGGCAGCCGTCATTGGATCGCCAATCGAACACTCCCTTTCTCCCGCCCTTCACAACAAGGCTTTTGATCTCCTTGGGCTTGATTGGGAGTACCGCAGCTACGAGGTCAAAAAAGAGACGCTTGCTAGCTTCTTTGCCGAAGTGGGTCCCGACTGTGTCGGACTCAGTGTCACGGCACCGCTGAAGCAGGCACTTCTCAGTCAAACCGATGTCGCAGACGGCATGGCGAAGCTGGTCGAATGCGCCAATACCGTCGCCTTCCTGCCGTCGGTTAGTGCTGCGCTCAACACCGACGTCCAGGGAATAGTCGACACCATTACCCCTTCGGTCAAGACTCTTCTGAAGGGCGCTCGACGCTCACTCCCGCTTCTGGTTGATGACGAGGGCGGACCGCTCAGTGGTGTCGCGGCCCCCGTGGTTCTTGGAACCGGGGCAACGGCCTGCTCAGCACTTGCTGCACTCAAGTCGATCGGGGCGACCCGTGTCTACCTGGTGGGCCGGTCTTTTGCTGGATCACAGAATGCGTTTTCGATCGGCCTGGCACTCGGCCTCGATGTCCATACTGTCCTGTGGAAGGTCGCAGACAGGTTTGTGGAAGCGTTTAATGAGGCCCCGGTCGTGATTTCGACGGTGCCGCCAGCTGCCACCGAAGAGTTTGCTGGGCTTCTCACCCCCGGCTCAAATTCGGTACTGCTAGATGTCACCTACTCGGCCGGTGAAACACCCCTCGAAGTCGTTTACCGTCAGGCTGGCGCAACGGTCACCTCTCCACTCACGATGCTCACTCACCAGGGACTCGCCCAGGTCAAGATCTGGACTTCCCGTGATGTGCCGTTCCAACCGGTTTACGAGGCGGTGCTCGAGGCTGCGGCAAGCCGGTGACAGGTGAGGCCGTCCAGCTCCTTGCTGCGCTGGTCATACTTGCGACTAACCTACTCTGGCTTGGACTCTCGGGCTCAAAACTTCTCTCTCGCTACCTTCCTGCTGAAAGTCTTCAACCGCTGACACTGGTTTGGGGAAGTGCTCTGTTAGGTTCGGTGGCGATCTACCTTGGCGCCGCCCAGCGTCCCTCGCTTCCCGGGGGATGGGGCTGGACGGGCGATGGAACGGGAGTTGTTATAGGCGTCGGGGTGGTCCTTGCGTCCCTCGGCTGGATCTCGATCCTGATTGATGCACGGACCCTACGCCTACCCGATTCGATTACGGCGCTGATGGGATTGGAGGTCCTCCTTTTCGTCTTGCTGCCTCCGGCTAGTGGTCCCGTGAGTTCCGCTTGGTTCTGGGCCATCCTGCTCGGTGCTGCAGCATGGACTATCCCCCTCCTACTCGGCTTCAGGTTCGGACAGGTTGGTAGGGGAGACATCAAGATTGCGCCGGTCCTCGGAGCAGCGCTGGCTACCTGCTCGTTCCGGGTTGCGATTCTTGGCCTCCTTGCTGCGTTCACCGTCGCCGCCCTTCGAGCACTGTTCCTCATGGCCCGACCCGGCTCTCGGACAAGGATTCCTTTCGGTCCCTACATGGTGGGGTCGGCGATTGGCTGCTGGGCATTGGCGGCAGTTGGACCAATGGTGCTCGTCTAGGGGGACTGTGAAAAGCTTGGCCCATGATTACTTGGACCACCGCGGGTGAATCTCATGGACCCGCCCTCGTTGCCTCGATGCAGGGCATGCCGGCCGGAGTCCGCGTTGATACAGCCCTTATTGCTGAGGCCCTAAAGGAACGACGTCAAGGTTATGGACGCGGCGCGCGTCAAGCATTTGAACAGGATCGCGTCGAGATCCTCTCGGGAGTGCGCCACGGGCTGACGACCGGCGCACCGATCACCGTTGTCATACATAACTCTGAGTGGCCCAAGTGGGAGGCCGTGATGGGTGCCGACCCGGTCCCTCCCGAGGCGCTTCAGGTGGACGCGGGTCGTGGGGATGTCAGGGAGATGGCAAGGAATCGACCTCTGACAAGACCACGTCCGGGTCATGCTGACCTTGCTGGTGGACTGTCATACCGCATGGAAGATGCCCGGAACATCCTTGAACGTGCCTCTGCCCGCGAGACGGCTGCCAGGGTGGCCCTCGGAGCAATCGCTCGCCAGCTCCTCAGGCAAGTCTGCGGCACCGAGATTATCTCCCACGTGGTGGGAGTGGGGGCTAGTGCGGTTCCGGTTTCGGACTTGCCGAAGGCGGCCGAACGAGAGCAACTCCAGGCCTCACCCGTAAGAACGCTGAGCCTCGAAGCCGAACATGCCTACATGGCAGCCATAGATGCTGCCAGCGAAGCCCAGGAGACCATTGGGGGCATCGCTGAAGTGATTGCTTACGGCGTCCCCCTCGGCCTTGGCTCCCATGTCTCCTCCGACAGGAAACTGGATGCGTCGCTGGCCTGGGGACTAATGAGTATTCAGTCGGCAAAAATGGTTGAGATCGGTGATGGTATCGAGTCTGCTCGACGTCTCGGAAGTTCAGCCCACGACAGCATTGTCCGTCGGGGCGCAACCATTGCGCGCCAAACCAATCGTGCCGGGGGAATCGAGGGAGGCACATCTAACGGGGAGCCGATCATCGCCCGAGTTGGTTTCAAACCGATTTCAACTGTTCCTCGCCCGCTCCCAACCGTAGACCTCGTCGATGGAACGGCGACATCCGCCTTCCACCAGCGCTCCGATACCTGCCAGGTCGTACCTGGAGCGGTGATCGCGGAGGCTATGGTCGCCCTCGTCCTCGCCCAAAAGTTCACCGAAAGATTTGGGGGAATGTCTGTGGCGGAGGTCGAAGAGCAGTACCGCGCTCAGGAGGAGTACGTGGCAGGGCACCTCGCTCCACCCAGCTGGGGGGCAGCGTCGAATGACTGATCTTCCAAGCGCAGAGGCCTGGTACCTAATAGGGCTTCCCGGGAGCGGCAAGTCCAAAGTCGGCTTCAACCTCGCGGCAGCTCTGCGTGTTCCACACATCGATATCGACACCGAAATCGAAAAGAAGACCGGCAAGACCATCGCGGCTATCTTTCGTGACGAAGGTAAGGATCGATTTCGTGAGCTTGAGGCCCAGGTAATCCTAGAAACGGCCGATTCCCCCGGCGTGGTCTCCCTCGGTGGCGGAGCAATCGAAACCAGTGCCGTTGCCGACTTCCTTGAGGATCGAACAGTCGTCTGGATTGATGCGGACTTCGATGTGCTGTTGGCAAGAGTTACTCGAAACAACCGGCGCCCACTGCTGCAGGAAGATCCGGAGACCCAGCTGGCTGAACTCAAGGCGCGTCGCGACCCAATCTATGCCCATCTGGCAAACTGTCACGTCACATCCTCTAACGCGCCCGCAGATGACGTAGTTAAGCAGATCATCAGCACACTCCTTGGTTGGGAGTACACCCCGGTGAAGGGCAGCCATCGGTACAACGTCCTCACCGGCGCGGGTACATCCGCCCTCCTCAAGGGCTACCTTCCCAGGGATGCGACACGAGCCCTCCTCGTCTACCCCGAGTCACTTCGCGACGCCAGCAGGTCCATTGCGAAGGTGATTGGCGAGGCGGGATTGACGGTTACCGATTTCTCCCACGTTGATGGAGAGCACGCAAAGAACATCGAAACTGTCGTGCAGGCCTGGGATCTCCTCGGAGAGGTGGGCCTCGGAAGGCGGGATGTTGTTGTCACCTTCGGGGGTGGTGTCACCACGGATCTTGGGGGCTTTATCGCTGCTTCGTGGCTCCGCGGAGTTCGCGTCATTCACCTTCCCACGACACTGCTCGCCATGGTTGATGCTGCTCTGGGTGGGAAGACTGGCATTGACACTCCCGCCGGGAAGAACCTGGTGGGAGCCTTCCATGACCCCCACGCGGTTCTCGTTGATCTCCTCACCCTCGAATCCCTGCCTCAGGGTGAGTACGTAGCGGGACTTGCAGAGGTGATCAAGACGGGCTTCATTGATGACCCGCAGATCCTCCGAATCATCTCAGAACACCCCGAGATCGGCTCGGTCCGGTGGGCGACGGGGAAGGGGAGACTGGTCCTCACCGAGATCGTTTCCCGCTCGATCGCGGTGAAGGCGCGCGTGGTTAGCTCTGATCGACTCGAGGGCGGCCTGCGTGAGATTCTCAACTACGGTCACACCATGGGTCACGCGATTGAACGTGCCGAGCACTACACAATGAGGCATGGGGAAGCCGTTGCAATCGGCTCGGTTTTTGCGGCGAACCTGGCGCACTCCCTTGGACTGGTCCCGGAAAGTGTGGTCGTTGAGCATGAGGAAGCTTTCCGATCCGTAGGACTCCCAATCCACTACCGCGGGCAGATAGAGGTCCTAATGGAGGGACTTCGCTCAGACAAGAAGGTCCGCCAGGGGAACCTGCGCTTTGTACTCTTAGGGGAGGATGGCAGACCAACCGTTCGCGAAGTCAGTCCGTCCACAGTCGAGAAGTTGGCAGTTGATATGGGTATGGGAGAAAAGTGAGTTCATTTCCGAGCCTCGTCCTGGTAGGCGCATCTGGCAGCGGGAAGAGCGAAGTAGCCGAAGCTTTGGGTCGCCAACTTGGACTACCTGTCGTCGAGTCTGAGGATAGGGCGTCGCTCACTCTTGGGTCTCCCGTGGGAGTCGCCATGACGGATGATCCCGAAGCCGCTCTTGATGCCCTGGCAGTGGCCGCACATGAGGTGCTGACTCCAGATGGCCCGGGCACCGGAGCAATCGTTGTCCTCAGTGCCTCGTCGATACTGAACCCGGAGGTGATGGAGGATCTGGTTGCGGCCAAAGGAGCTGGAACTAAGGTTGTGGGCCTTCGGGCTTCACTCTCGACCCTGGTGCGTCGCAACGGCTTGGATGCGCCACGACCGGCGGCACTCGGTACTCCGCGTGCGTGGTTTAGGGCGCAGTTAGCGGTTTTAGAAGAGGCATACTCGAAAGTAACCGACCTTTGGTGCGATACTGATACCTGCGATGGTTCCATGGCCGCTCGTTTGATCACTGCGGAACTCGGAACTGATTCTCTTATCAAGGCACGAAACTGAACAGAAAGTAGCATCTGTGGCAACAACGAACGACCTCAAGAACGGAATGATCCTCGTCATCGACGGGAACCTCTGGCAGGTGGTTGAGTTCCAGCACGTCAAGCCAGGAAAGGGACCGGCTTTCGTTCGTACCAAGATCCGCAACGTTCTGTCGGGTAAGACGGTTGACAAGACCTTCAATGCCGGCGTCAAGGTAGAGACCGCGACCGTGGACCGCCGTGACATGACCTACCTGTACCACGACGGTGAAGACTACGTATTCATGGACGACTCCACCTACGAGCAGCTTCCCCTTTCGGAGGCCATCGTTGGTGACGCCAGCAACTTCATGGTTGACAACCAGAGGGCCATTGTCTCCTTCCACGGTGACCAGGTCCTCTCAGTTGAGCTTCCCATTTCGGTAAACCTGCGCATCACCCACACTGAGCCGGGACTGCAGGGCGATCGCTCGTCTGCTGGCACCAAGCCCGCGACTCTTGAAACCGGATACGAGATCCAGGTTCCCCTCTACATGGATGAGGACACTGTGATCAAGGTTGATACTCGAACCGGTGACTTCCTCGGTCGCGTCAACGACTAGGTTTTGCCCGCCGACTCAAGGCAAGTCCTCCTAGGACAAACTGGGGTACCGCCGCAACAAAGCACAGCAGCGGTACCCCAACTCACGTAACGAAAGGACGAGTGATCCCCGTGGCACACGAACGCGGCAGGTTCACATCCAGGACCAAGGCTCGTAAGCGCGCCGCGGAGGTCCTTTTCGAGGCTGACCAGAGGGGCATTATTTCCTCCCAGGTCGACCTTCTCGACCTCCTCGAAGAGCGCAAGATGATCAACTCTGCGCCCTCACCGCTTCCCGCGTACTCGGTTGCCATTGTCGAGGGCGTTGCGGGTGACCTCGATCGTATCGACAGGCTCATTCGCAACCATGCGAAGGGCGCTGACATCGACCGCATCCCAGCAGTCGACCTTGCAGTAATGCGAGTCGCGGTTTGGGAGATGACGTCGAATAGCGACCAGGTTCCCGCCATATCCGCGATTGATGAGGCCGTCTCGGTTGTCAAGCAGATCTCGACTGACACCTCTCCCGCCTACGTCAACGCGGTACTCGACGCGATCCGCAAGGACGTTGCTGCAACGACCCCGACGGCCAAGGTAGAAGAGCCTGCTGAAAAGGCCCTACCGGAGCCCGAATTGTCACTGGAGGACCTTTCCAAGGCCGACTTCGATGTGGACGGACTGCTCGACGAGCTTCTCGATGAGTACTAGGCAGCCACAAACCCGTTACTAACCTGTTTATCTCGCGCGCAATTCCCCGGGGTGCCTTAGGGTTGAGGTGTTATATCACCGCCAAAGGGGGATGGACGTGGCACTTCCAAAATTGACCGCAGACCAGCGGCAAGAAGCACTGGCTAAGGCGACGGCCGCTCGCCAGCGCAGAGCTCTTGTGAAGCAGAAGCTCAAGAGCCGCGACCTGTCGCTAGAAGAGTTCTTCACCGAGGCCGATGAAGACCAAGCGCTGGGCCGAATGAGGGCCAAGGCGATGCTTGAGTCGATGCCACGCGTCGGCGTGCACCGCGCGAACCAGATCATGGAAGAGGTCGGGATCTCAAAGACCCGTCGTGTCTGTGGGCTCGGACGTGTCCAGCGAGAGGCTCTACTGGAGATGTTCGGGGCATAACAACGCCCAACATAGTGGGAAGCGGCTCGCAGACTTAGGCTTACCTGACCGAAAAGTGACGGGCACCGCAAAAGTTCTCTCATGACTCCGTTTTGTGCCAATCTTGGGTCATGAATGCCGCCCCACTTTTTGTAGTCGCTGGTCCCACTGCCGTTGGCAAGGGAACCGTGGTGCGCCGCCTCCGCGAGATGCACCCACAGGTTACTCTTTCGATCTCGGTTACCACCCGTGAGCCAAGGCCAGGGGAGGTAGACGGCGTTGACTACATCTTCGTTAGTGACGCTCAGTTTGACCGAATGGTCGACAACGGCGAACTGCTCGAATGGGCCATGGTGCACAACCAGAACCGCTATGGCACCCCCGCAGCCTGGGTGGATGAGCAGCGGAAGAATGGCCTGCCAGTTCTCCTCGAAGTGGACCTCGCCGGCGCTCGCCAAGTGAAGAGGAAAGTCCCCGGGTGCCGTTCAATCTTCATTGAACCGCCGGCTTGGGAAGACCTCCAGAGACGCCTCCTCTCACGGGGAACCGAGACTCTGGAAGAGCAGGCCCGCAGGCTACGCACCGCACGTGAGGAACTCGCAGCAGCCGGAGAGTTCGATGTTGTCATAGTCAACCATGACGTCGATCGCACAGCTGTGGAGCTGGCTGAGGCCATGGGCCTGAACTAGAATGACGACGGTATGCGGGCACAAGTCCGCACGACTAACCCGCATGTAGCGGGCAAGAGGAGAAACTTATGTCGGGAATCGTTGCCCAGCCTGTAGGCATCACCTACCCGCCCATTGATGAGTTGCTTGAGCGTGCCGATTCCAAGTACGCCCTGGTGATTCTTGCCGCCAAGCGTGCGCGCCAGATCAACTCATACCGCATGCAGCTTGAGTCGAACATGATCCAGACTGTTGGCCCCGTTGTGCC
>CAMFDH010000051.1 GCA_945949035.1 uncultured Actinomyces sp. | reverse complement strand
TGCTCCCCCTGAACTATCCGGATTGGTAGGGGTAACTCTGACCCGTACGTCAGGCCGGCTCGAGGGGAGAGCCATCAAGGTGGGGAAAAGACCGCTGCCTCAGCGGTGGGGAGGGGGACAGCGACGGGTCGCAGGTGTTACTTGCGGCCCCGTGTCTTGCGGTCCATAAGGTCGGCCACCGACTCAAGGGTGGAGGTATCGGCTACCGGGCCGCCTCCGTGATGCTCTTCATCTCGCTGTGCCGCTTCCTGCTCCTCTTTGGCAACCGCGTTCTCTAGCATCTGGGTGGCCGTGAGTTCCAGGGGGCTCTGATCGGGCTCCGGCAAGCTTCGGATTTGCTCTAGCTTCTGTGCTCTTGATATCCGCAGGACGCGGGAGGTTCCCCTTTCCCGGGGGCCCTCGGGTGCTTCCTTGGCCACGGGATCCTCATCCGTGTCAGTATCCGCGTTGCTCCTCAGGGACTTCAGCTTGCGCTTTGTCGTGTCCAGTTCGGCTTCCAGGTTCTCTCTGGCCGCATCTTCCCACTGCGAAGCAAGTGGGGTGGCGAAGATTCTCCGCTGTCCGCACAGAAGCTTGAGAACCCTCTGCCGTGCCTTCAGGAAATCCACTTCGGAGAGGTGGGGTGCTTCCTGTCGAAAGTGCGAGAGAAATTCGCGGTACTGCTGGGGTGGGGCTGCGAGTGCAGCCAAGTCTGCATCAACCAGGATCTTGGCATCCAGGTCATCCGGACTTGGACTGTGACTTGCAAGCTGTTCAATTAGTGCCCCGACGCGCTCAACATTTTGGCCCGGGATGCCGAGGCGAAGCAGGTCGTTGACGTTGACCAGGGCAGGAATGACAGCGGGGGTGCGCTGGGCTTCGGACTCTTCCCAACCAGGTTCTTCGATCGCGCCACGAAACGCAGCCGCAAGCCGAAGCAGTTCAGGGGCCGACATGGCTCCCTCAAGTTCATCGAGACGCTCAAAGACATAGGCGAGGTAGCGGCTGTTGTGAAAGCTGCGCCCCTCGTAGTTCCAGGCTTCAATGATCCTGTCGATGACGGCTCGCCGATCGGCCTCCGGGGCCGTGGCCCCAGCGGAAACGAGTGCGTCATCGAGCGTCACGTACAACCAGGGGGGTGTACTGGAAACCATTGCCTCCACCACTGTTCTAGCGCCTAGGCGCACCTTCAGGCAGCGGGTACCCTACTGCCTGCGCACCCATGCTAGTCCCTGATCGTACAACCGTCACTGCGGCCCGGTTCTCGCCCGCCCCAAAGAGTGTGTAACGATTGTCCAGAGGCCGCTACGGCCCCGGAATATCGGTCAGTAAGGATGAACTTGATGGATGCCCTATCTCCCGAAGGTGTGCAGTTCCGACCCGTTTCAAAGTCGCTTGCAACCGTGCGCCTCATCGGGGTCGCCCTGTACGCGGGAATCCCCACTGTGGCCCTCGTTGTCCTAGGTGTTGTCATTGATCCCTGGTTCTACCTGGGGGCAGCCCTCGGCCTGGTGTTCGTCATCTGGATGCTGTGGCTGATTCCGCGTCAGGTTCGTGCGATGCAGTTCGCCACCACTGAGACGGACTTCCTGGTACGTCGGGGCATCATGTTCCGCCGCCTCGACATTGTTCCCTACGGCCGCATCCAGTACGTCGACGTCAAAGAGGGGCCGATTGCCCGCAACCTCGGCATTGCCGCCATCCAGCTGCACACCGCCTCCGCCACCACCGATGCCGCCCTTGACGGCCTTCCGGCCCAGCAGGCCGCTGAACTGCGTGACCTCCTTGTCGCCAACGGTGTCTCCAGTCTGTCGGGGCTGTAATGGCGCGCGAACGAAGCGGTGTGGTTGAAGCGGGAGTTGACCCGCAGGCCTGGAGGCGGGTCAGCCCGATCACCCCGATCCTGAACAGCTGGCAGGCCATCGCAATCCTGATCGCCTTTGTGCTCTTCCAGAACCTGGAGCAGATTCAGTACGTCGGTGAACTTGCAGGGTCGGTCGGCGTGGGACGCCTCGTTCTGTTCTTCATAGCCGGAGTGGTCGCGATCCTCCTGATCGTTGGCGTTTACTCCTATCTCTACTGGCGGGCCATGACCTACGCCGTCACCGACCAGGCGGTGTGGTTGAGGCGCGGCATTGTCTTCCGACAGCAGCGCCACGTCCGCCTTGAACGCATCCAGGCCGTGGACGTAACCCACCCCCTGCTGGGACGCATCTTTGGCCTTGGTCGCCTGAAGGTTGAGGCCGCCGGTGGTGCGGACTCATCGCTGCAGATCGGCTTCCTCCGCTCCGAAGAACTTTCGGCACTCCGCGCCGACATCCTGGCCCGCGCAGCCGGGGTTCACCGGGGTGATTCACAGGCAACCACTGCCACCGAGGGCGCCGCCGCCCCCACGACCGAGGGGGAGGAGGGCGAGTCGGCTCCCCAGACTCCCACTGTCCTGCAACCCCAGGAGGCGTCCGAGAGTCTGCTCTACTCAGTCAACGCCCGGACCCTGGCCATCTCTCTTGCCCTCAACCTCGGTTTCATGGTGGGTGTCCTGATCATCGTGGCGTTCCTGGCGGCCATTTTGATCATCGGTTTCGTAGTGAGCTGGGAGGTATCCTTTGCGGTACTGCCGGGAACCCTGGCTCCCATCCTGATCATCGGGGCCGCGCTGTGGTCGAGATTCTCAAAGGAGTTCAACTTCCAGGCCGCAGTCTCTCCCGATGGCATCCGTATTCGCAGTGGTCTGTTGGAGCTGAAGGCGGAGACGATTCCGCCCCGACGTATCCACGCGGTGAAGATCATCCAGCCCCTCCTGTGGCGCAAGAACAACTGGTACAGGGTTGAGATTAGCCAGGCAACCGGTATCTCGACCGGCCAGAACGCCAAGAACGAGTCGTACGCGCTTCTGCCCGTCGGCACCCGTGAAGAGGCGATGCTCGCACTGTGGCTTGTCCTTCCCGATCTGGGTGTCGAAGACCCGGTGGCCTTCTTTGATGAGGCCGTACGCGGGGTAGTTCCTGCTGCGCCCTTCTCGACGGTTCCCCACTCGGCACGCCTCCTCGATCCGCTGGTGAAGAAACGCCGCGGCATCGCCCTCACGAAGACCTGCGTCGTGATTCGCGACGGACGCATCACCAGGGTCGCGTCATTCGCCCCTTACGAGCGCGTGCAGTCGGTGCGACAGGAGCAGGGGCCGATCGAACGCCGACTCGGCCTCACCAATGTCACAGCCTGCCTTGTCCCGGGACCTGTTCACTCAACGATCTATCACCTTGACGTCGCAATGGGCGCGCAAATCCGCGAAGAACTGGATGCGAAGTCCCAGGTTCTTCGCGCCTCAGAACCGCCGGAGCGGTGGTTTGAACGTGTGCAGGGCCCCACTCAGGACCGAGAGTGGGAGGACGATGGGGCTAGGGTTACCGAGGTCGTGGATCGACTTGAAGACAGTGGTAACGAGGTGAGCGAGAGCAGGTTCGCCCCGGTTGAGACAGCGGAGGAAGCATGAGTGCAGGTGTTCGGGTCGGCGTGATCGGCATGGGAAACGTCGGGCCGGCCATTGCCTCGTCGCTGCGCGCGGCAGGAGCCCAGATCGTCGGGGTGTCAGCCAGGTCTGAAGAGGCCCGTGACCGAGCCGACGCCATGCTGCCAGGGGTGCCAGTTCTGACTGAGGACGAGGTCGGCCAACAGTCTGAAATCCTCTTTCTTGCCGTTCCCGACGGACAGATCCAGTCGGTTACCGAGCAGCTTGTCGCCGGTGGGGGAATCCGTCCGGGAATGGTTGTCGCCCACCTCAGCGGTGCCCTCGGCCTCGATCCGCTTGCGTCGGCCTCAGCAATCGGCGCTATCCCACTCGCGCTACACCCGGCCATGACTTTCTCAGGAACCTCCCTTGACGTTCGTCGACTCCAGGGGTGCCCGATTGCCTACACCTCGTCCGAGCTTGCCCGCCCGGTCGCCCTCGCCCTCATCGAGTACCTCGGTGGGGTACCGCTGCAACTGGACGAGACCGAACGTCCGCGCTACCACGCGGGCTTGGCCCACGCCTCTAACCACCTGGTCACCCTGTTGGTCCAGGCCCAGGATGTGCTGGGTTCTGCCGGGGTGGACAGCCCCGGAGAGGCCATGCGGCCCCTGGTCGAGGCGGCGGTGGAACGCGCCCTCACCGAGGGTATCGACGGTCTGACGGGTCCGGTCGTGCGCGGGGATGACGCGACGGTCAACGCCCACATCGCCTCGCTTGAGGCCGACCCAGAACTTCGTGACGTCGCCCGAACCTACCGCTCGCTGGTCCACGCCACCAGGGTGGCACTTCAGGGCGATACCGCACAGCCCCTTGTTTTTCACACCAGGGAGCAGCTGCGACGCGCACTCGAAGACGACCCAAGGCCGACATCGCTTGTGATGACCATGGGCGCCCTGCACGCCGGACACCTCTCCCTTGTTGAGCGGGTGGCACGCAGTGGCCACAAGGTGGTCGTGACCATCTTCGTCAATCCGGAACAGTTCGGAGAGGGGGAGGACTTCGACAGCTACCCCCGCACCCTGGATGAGGACGTGGCAGCGCTTGCTGAGGTCGGCGTCGACATCGTCTACGCGCCGCCGGTGTCCGAGGTCTACCCTCACCCCTCACGCGTCCACATCACCCCTGGTCCCGCGTCAACGGTTCTCGAGGGAGCCCTGCGTCCCGGGCACTTTGCGGGGGTCCTGCAGGTCGTGGGCAAGATGATGAACCTGATTCGCCCCAACCTGGCCGTCTTCGGACAGAAGGACGCCCAGCAGTTCGTCAACATCCGCCAGATGGTTGAGGATCTTGATATCCCACTGGAACTTCTCCAGGCTCCGATTGTTCGGGACGAGGACGGACTGGCCCTGTCCAGCCGCAACGCCTACCTCTCCGAAGAGGAGAAGACGCAGGCCCTCGCGCTGAGCCGCTCCCTCGCACTGGGGCGTGAGCTTCTGGAGGGCGAGGAGAGCGCAGAAGGGGCCGTGGCCAAGGTTGCCGACTACCTCGCTACCAGCCCGGGCATTGAGGCGCAGTACGTCGCCCTCGCCAGTGCCGATTCTTTCGAGGTTGCGGCCCTGTGGACGGGTGAGGGCAGCAGTCTCGGCGTAGAAAATCTCACTGTTTTGCAGCCGGGATCGGAAGCATACTTGTTAGTAGCCGCGCAGGTTGGACCCGCGCGACTCATCGACAATGTGACTGTGAGGATTACGGCTGATGACTGAGGTCCAGGGACCTGCATTCCAAGCACCGATCTACCGTGAGATGGTGACGGGCAAGATCCACCGCGCCACGGTGACGGGGGCGGATATCAACTACATCGGATCGATCTCCGTCGATACCGATCTGCTTGAGGCCGCGGACATCCTGGTGGGGCAGAAGGTTGATGTCGTAGACGTCACCAACGGGGCGCGACTGTCGACCTACACCATTCCGGCTCCCGCTGGTTCCGGCACCATTCAGCTCAACGGTGCTGCCGCCCACCTGGTCAACGTTGGCGACCTCGTCATTATCATCGCCTACGGCCACCTTCCTGAGGACGTGGCGCGGACCCGGGCGCCACACATCGTTCACGTTGACGAGAAGAACCGTATCGTTGACCTGGGGACCGACCTCGGCAAATAGTTCGAGGGTCACGGGGTGACGCCCGACGCAGTCAAAGCGCCTTCCCGCTGGACTAACATGTTGGGGTGATGAACAACGTTGAAAACCCCGAGTCCACAGCCGATTCTTCGAGTGATCTGCCCGAGCAGATCAAGATTCGTTCGGATAAGCGTGAGCGCCTAATCGAGTCCGGAGTCAATCCGTACCCGGTTGAACTGCCTATCACCTCCTCCATTGCTGAGGTGCGTAAAAAGTACGCTGACCTGGAGGTTGGTGAAGAGACCGAGGATATTGTCGGCCTGGCCGGCCGGGTGGTTCTCTCGCGTATCGCTGGCAAACTCTGCTTTGCGACCATCCAGGACGGGGAGGGCAACAGGCTGCAGGTCATGCTCTCGGCCCGGGAGGTGGGGGCGGAGTCGCTGGCTGCCTACAAGAGTGACGTCGACCTCGGTGACATCATCTTCGTCCACGGTCGCGTGATTTCCTCTCGACGCGGTGAGCTCTCGATCATGGCGGCTCCCAGTGAGGACGGAGAGGTACCTGCGTGGCAGCTGGCCACCAAGTCTCTGCGGCCCCTGCCGAAGGTGTTCCAAACCGAAGAGGGCGAGGTTACCGAGCTGGCGGAGGACACCAGGGTGCGACGTCGCTACCTGGACCTCATCGTCCGTCCTTCGGCCCGTGAAATGGTCCGTAAGCGCGCCGAGGTGGTTCACTCAGTTCGTTCCTTCCTTCACGAACGCGGCTACATCGAGATTGAGACTCCGATGCTGCAGACCCTGCCTGGCGGAGCTGCAGCCCGTCCTTTCGTGACGCATATGAACGCCTACGACATCGACCTCTTCATGCGTATTGCCCCGGAGCTGTACCTGAAGCGCGCCCTCATCGGCGGCATCGACAAGGTGTTCGAACTGAACCGGAACTTCCGCAATGAGGGCGCTGACTCGTCCCATAACCCCGAGTTCACGATGCTTGAGGCATACGAGGCCTACGGAACCTATGACACCTACGCCACCATGACTCGTGAGCTGATCCAGCGGGCGGCCATGGACGCGATGGGGACCCTGCAGATCCCGCTTCCTGACGGCAGTACCTACGATCTTTCGGGTAAGTGGAACGAGATTTCGCTCTACGGATCCCTCTCAGAAGCCCTGGGCTTCGAGGTGACGGCGCTGACCCCAAGGGCGAAGCTGCTCGAGATCGCCGACGGCCTCGACATGGGCTTCCCGGACCACTACGTTGACGGCAAGATTGCCGAGGAGCTGTTCGAGGCGCTGGTGGGGGACAAGCTGTACCTGCCGACCTTCGTGCGGGACTTCCCGGCCGATAACTCCCCGCTGGTGAAGGGGCATCGCTCCACTCCGGGAGTGACGGAGAAGTGGGACCTCTATGTTCGCGGCTTCGAACTGGGCACCGCCTACTCGGAGCTGAATGACCCCGTGGTCCAGAGGGAGCGCTTCAACGCCCAGGCCCTGGCCGCCGCCAATGGTGACCCGGAAGCCATGTCGGTTGATGAGGACTTCCTTGAGGCAATGGACTACGGCATGCCACCGGCAGCGGGAATGGGCATGGGTCTAGACAGCCTGCTCATGGCCCTGACGGGAGAGGGAATCCGCGAGACTATTCTCTTCCCTCTGGTGAAGCCTCGGTCTTAACCCGGTCGGATTTGGCCGCGGGGGACTGGCTCTCCTGCGGCTGAATCAGGCGGGTCCTGTGGTGGAGCAGCTTGAGGTCGGCCTCAGCCGTATCCAGTGACGGTACCGGCCTGCAGCCCTGCGACTTCCACTGAAGGATCTTCTTGGGCTCCTGTCGCGCCAGGCGAATACCCCGGTGGACGAGGACGGGAACGGGTTTCCGGGCCTCTGCAACATCGCGGAGGAAACGGAACCAGGCGTTACGCAGGGGGGAGCGTGCGATGCAGATGGCGTCGGCCATCAGCCCCTCTTCAATCAGCCGCGGAATAAGTTCGGAAGCGAAGATCCCCTCTGCAATGAAGAGGCGGTTGCGCCCGAGAGTCATGGTCCGGGTTCCCGTGCGGCGATTGGACGGAATGTCGTAGATGGGGACCTCTGCCTGACCCTCGATACAGAGTTGGGCGACGGCGGCGAAAGCGGCCTCATCATTCCAGGAACGCGGATCATCCCAGTCGACAATGTTGTCGGAGATCATCGGTAGACCGTCCTCGTCATCCCCACGGTAGAAGTCGTCGAGGGCGAGTGAGGGAACACCAACCCTGGAGGAAAGTGAGGTCTTTCCTGATCCCGAGGGACCGGTCAGGATTATCACCTGGGCCCGGGGACGCCGGAAGCCGGGGGGAAGTTGAAAAAGTCCGTCTTGCGCGGGTGCCATCAGGTCTCTCCGAATCTGGGTCGAAGTGGGTTCTGATTGAGGATAGCGAAACCTTCCCGAACAGTATGAACTACGGTCGCTACGACGACAATGATCACACCGTCACTTGGAAGCGGTTTGGTGCGGTTCTTGAGTCTTCGTCTAGTAGTAGGACTTGACCTCTGAGCGACCCTTCTCACGCAGGCGCTGCATGAGGGCACGT